>JAUYSF010000112.1 GCA_030696435.1 Desulfoprunum sp.
CACGTCCCTCCATGATATCGGCAAGGCGGGCATCAGGGAGGAAATCCTCCTCAAACCAGGGCGATTGACGGAAGGGGAGTATGAAGAGATGAAACGGCACGTCGAATACGGTGAGGCCCTTCTTCTCAGCAGCCCTCAAAACCGTGAGGAGGCCGAATTTCTTGATCTGGCCAGGGCCATCGTGGCCACACATCATGAGAAATGGGACGGCAGCGGTTATCCTAAGGGACTCAGTGGCGAGGAAATCCCTCTGGCCGGGAGGATACTGGCCGTGGCTGATGTCTATGACGCCCTGATGAGCAAGCGCTGCTACAAGGCAGCCTATTCCCATGAACAGTCACGGGCGATCCTGATGAAGGGGAGCGGGTCCTGGTTTGATCCGGTCATCGCCGACGCTTTCAAGGAGATAGATGTAGAGATGTGGCGGATCAGTCAGGAACACCGCGAGGGTATGGATAATTCGGAGTTCATCCTGCAGTAGCCGGCGTCACTGCATTTGCGCAAACAGTTGACGAACAGCGCGGCGTGGCCCTTTAATGCTGAACGGGCAGGGGCTCATCGGTGCAGATATGCACCTCGATAGTCAGATGGGAGATCTCGGCAAAATCGCCCAGCAGTTTTCGGTAATAGTCATTTTTTTCTAGATGATGGGTGACGATCGAGATGATCGCCGCATAGTCGGCCGGGCCAACCCGCCAGACATGGATATCGGCAACCCGATTGTCCTGCACCCCTTCAATGGCTGCGACAATGGCCGAGACATAGTCGGTCTCGATACTGCCATCAAGGAGTATGGGGCTGGTCTCTTTCAGCAAGGAGAGGGACCAGCGGGTTATGACCAGTGCCCCGACGATGCCCATGATCGGATCGAGCCAGTTCCAGCCCAGGTATTTGCCGAACACCAGGGCGGTAATGGCCAGCACTGACGTCAGGGCATCGGCCATGACATGGAGATAAGCGGCCTTCAGGTTATGATCGGAATGACCATGATGGTGATCGTGGCCATGGTCGTGATCGTGATGATCCTCGTGGTCATGATGATCCTGGAGGATAAAGGCGCAGATCACGTTGATGATAAGACCGAGGACAGCCACGCATATAGCCTCGTTGAAATGAATCGGTTGCGGCGCGACGATGCGATGCACCGACTCGGCTAGCATGACGAAGGCGACAACCGCCAGGGCAATGGCGCTGGCAAATCCGCCCAGAACGCTGACCTTGCCGGTCCCAAAGGCGAAGGCTGGATCGTTGGCATGCTTTACGGCATAGCGATAGGCGAAGATGGTGATGAGAAAGGCGGCAACATGGGTGCCCATGTGCCAGCCGTCGGCCAGCAGGGCCATCGAGCCAAAGACGGTACCGGCTATGACCTCAACCACCATGGTGACCGCAGTGAGAGCGAGGACCTGTTTGGTGCGCCGTTCGCCCTGTTCATGGATGACGGTGAAGTCATGACCATGCTGCCAGTGTGTGAGAGAGTGGGTATGCATGGGGGCTTTCGTGGTAGCTGGTGGTTTGTTGGGATGTCCTGAATTATTTGATGAGTAGGCCGTCTTTTAAGGTGCAGCAGTGGTCCATGCGTCCGGCCAGTTCCATATTGTGGGTGACCATGATGGTGGCCAGGGAGCGCTCCCGGCAGAGGCGGTGCAGCAAGTCGAAGACCAGGTTGCCGGCCCGGCTGTCGAGGTTGCCGGTCGGTTCATCGGCCAGCAACAGGGCCGGTTCCATGATCAGAGCCCGGGCCAGGGCGGTGCGCTGCTGTTCCCCTCCCGAAAGCTCGGCGACCCGATGGCCGATCCGGTGATCGAGTTCGACCTGGGCCAGCAGCTCTTTGGCTGGGCCTTCCATCTTTTTTCTGTCCCGACCGGCGATGAGTGTTGGCATCATGACGTTTTCCAAGGCAGTAAATTCCGGCATCAGGTGATGAAACTGGAAGATGAAACCGAGGGATTTGTTGCGAAAAGCGGCCAGTTCCCGATCGCTCTTCTTGATCAGGCTCTTGCCCCGGAAGTACATCTCGCCGGTGGTCGGGCTATCGAGGGTGCCGAGAATCTTCAAAAGCGTACTTTTGCCCGAACCCGAGGCCCCGACGATGGCCGTCATCTCTCCCGGTTCGATACTCAGGTTGATATCGGACAGTACCGTCAACCGTTCACTCCCAACCGGAAAGGTCTTGGAGATACCGGTCGCCTGAAAGAGCGGGCTCATGACAGCACCTCGGCGGGCTGGACCTGCGAGGCCTTCCATGACGGATAGAGGGTTGCGGTCAGGGTGATGATGATTGAGCTGATGGCGACGATGGCCACATCCAGCGGCAGGACCTTGATCGGCAGGGTAGTCATGGGATAGACATTCGAGGGCAATTCAATGAAATGATAGCGCGACAACAGCTCGCAGAGGCCAAGCCCGCCGGCGACCCCAAGCAGTGTACCGGCCACGGCGATAACCAGGCCCTGGAAGAAGAAGATGCGCATGATCGAGGCCGAGGTGGCGCCCATGGATTTAAGGATGGCGATATCGCGACTCTTTTCCATCACCACCATGACGAGGGCGCTGATGATATTGAGGGCGGCCACCAGGATGATCAGGGTCATGCAGATGAACATGCCGATCTTTTCCAGTTTGAAGGCGGCAAAAAGATTGTGATTCATCGACATCCAGTCCCTGCTGTTAAAACCGTGGCCAAGCTTCGCAGTGATATCGGTGGCAATCTGGTCGGCTCTGTTGAGGTCTTTTTCTTCGATCTTGACCTCAATGCCGTGGGCAATATCACCGATGCCGAGAAAGCCCTGGACGTTGGCGATTGACATGTAGGCCAGGGATGAATCATACTCGAACATGCCGGACTCGAAAATACCGGAGACCTTGCAGGTTTTGACCTTGGGAATGACCCCCATCGGCGTCAGCGGTCCCGAGGGCGAAATCAGTCGGACCCGGTCGCCGACATCGACCTGTAGGTCCTCGGCTAGATTCTTGCCGAGGATGATATGGGGCACCCTGGCAGTTGGTTCCTGGATGAGATCTTCCATCTTGCCGGCCTTCATCTGTTGGGGCAGCCTGATCACGGTTCTGGCGGTCTCCGGATCGATACCGCGCAGGATGACGCCATTGCCGCCGCTGGCACCGCTTAACAGCGTCTGGGTGTAGAGATAGGGTGTGGCGCCAATCACCCCTTTCGTGCTGAGGACTCGGTCGCGCACCAAGTTGTAATCATTGATAACACCACCGATCCGCTGGACGACGATATGGGAGTTGACCCCGAGGATCTGATCCCTGAGCCCATCGGTGAATCCCGAATAGACCGCCAGCACGACGATGAGGGCGATGACCCCCACGGTGATGCCGGCGACGCTGATCAAAGAGATAAGCGAGATGAAGCCGTGCCGGTGTTTGGCCCGCAGGTATCTGAAACTGACAAACCATTCAAACATGATCAGGCCTCTGCCTTTTTACAACCGCAACCGCAGGATGCAGCCGGGGCCTTGACCTGGCCTTTGGTCTCGGGTTTGAGGTGCGGGAAGAGGATGACGTCGCGAATGGACGGGGCATCGGTCAGCAGCATGACCAGCCGGTCGATACCGATACCCTCGCCGGCGGCGGAGGGCATGCCGTATTCCAGGGCCCGGACATAGTCCTCGTCGAGCACGGGATGGACCTCTTCGTCGCCCCCGCGCTCATCGATCTGTTTTTCAAAGCGCTGGCGCTGATCGACCGGATCATTCAATTCACTGAAGGCATTGGCGATCTCCCGGCCGGTGATGAACAGCTCGAAACGGTCGGTAACCGTCGGGTCCTGTTCGTTGCGTCGGGCCAGCGGCGAGACCTCGGTGGGGTAGGAGGTGATGAAGGTCGGATCGATGAGCTTTTCCTCGACCAGCAGTTCGAAGAGTTCGGTCTTGGCCTTGCCCGTCCCGGCCTGCTCCTCAAGCTTTATGCCTTTTTCCCGAGCCAGGGCGAAGATTTTCGCGTCGTCTGTGAGGATAGCCGGATCTACGCCGCCGACCTGAACCAAAGCCTCATCCATAGTCAGCCGTCGCCAGGGCGGGGCAAGATTGACGTCTGCCCCCTGATAGGTAATCTGCATCGTGCCGTTGACCTTCTCGCAGATCGAGGCGATCAGCTCCTCGGTGAGGTCCATCAGGTCGTGATAGGTGGCGTAGGCCTGATAGAATTCAAGCATGGTGAATTCCGGGTTGTGCCGGGTCGAGAGGCCCTCATTGCGAAAATTACGGTTGATTTCGAAGACCCGGTCAAAGCCGCCGACCAGCAGGCGCTTGAGATAGAGCTCCGGGGCGATGCGCAGGTAGAGGTCCATATCCAGGGCCTTGTGATGGGTCTTAAACGGCCTGGCGGTGGCGCCGCCGGGCACCGGCTGCATCATCGGAGTCTCAACCTCCATGAAATCGTGGTTGTTGAAGTATTCCCGCACGAGACGGATGATCTCCACCCGCTTGCGGAAGATCTCGCGGCTCTCCGGCGTGACGATCAGGTCGACATAACGCTGGCGGTAGCGGGTCTCGACATCGGTAAGGCCGTGCCATTTCTCCGGCAGAGGGCGCAGTGATTTCGAGATCATGGTGATGTCGGTTGCCAAGACTGACAGCTCACCGGTCTTGGTCTTGAAGAGGGTTCCCACAACGCCGACGATATCGCCGATATCCCATTTTTTGAAGATGGTGAATTGCTCCTCGCCCAGGGTGTCGCGCTGCAGGTAGATCTGCATCTGACCACTGGTGTCGACCAGATGGCAGAAGGCGGCCTTGCCGAATTTGCGCATCGACATGACCCGGCCGGCGATCGAATAGCTGGCTTTGCCCGGTTCGGCGGTCTCGGGTTCCAGGGACTCACCTTTGGGTAGGAGTTCCTGTACCGAATTGGCAGGTTTGAATGAGTTACTATAGAGGTTGACGCCGAGCGCGGCCAGGGCCTCGGCCTTTTCCCGGCGCTGCGTCAGGACTTGATTATCTTTATTCATGGTACAGCTCATTGGTGGTGGAAGGGTGATGATGCCCCAGGCATCTATAAAAAAAAGCGGCATAAATTGCCGCTTCTCAAATCAATCTGAAGATACCTTAGGAATTACCGAGAAACGGTCATTCTGTCAATTCTTTTCAAGCAGGGCAACGGTCTCGATATGATG
Source organism: Desulfoprunum sp. (assembly GCA_030696435.1). Lineage (GTDB taxonomy): Bacteria > Desulfobacterota > Desulfobulbia > Desulfobulbales > Desulfocapsaceae > Desulfoprunum. The sequence goes on from JAUYSF010000112.1 coordinate 5,141, forward strand.
GGTCTGGGGGAACATATCGATAGGCTGGAGGCGGCGCAGGGTGAAACCGGTCTTGATGAGTTCGGCCAGATCACGGCAGAGGGTGGCCGGATCGCAGGAAATATAGACCAGGCGTTTGCCGGTAAAAGTTGCGAGCTGGCGGGCCAGACCGGGGGCACCCTGGCGGGGCGGGTCGATGACCACACAGGCAAACGATCTTGCGGTCCCGACCAGTTCGTCACAGGCCGTATGGAGTGGCATCTGGCAAAATTCGGTGTTGCTCAGACCGGCCCTGCGGCTGTTTGCCCTGGCGCTGCGGATGGCCGAGGCCTGGCCTTCAATGCCGAGAAGATTTCGGCATCGTCCGGCCAGCGGGATAGAGAAGTTGCCCATGCCGCAGAAGAGATCGAGGACATCCTCGTCTGCGGCCGGGTTGGCGAAATCGAGGACTGTTTTGATCAGCCGAAGGTTCTGGGCCAGATTGACCTGGCAGAAGCCGCCCACCTCCCATGAGAGTTCCAGGGCGGCGGCAATCTCATTATCTGGCGGATAGACGATCCCCAGGGTTCGCTCTCCGTCACCTGCCGCCGGTTTTTTTGCGGCATTGCCAAGAGGAAAGGACTCGGCCTGGAAAAAAATCCGGTCGATGAGCGGGATCTCCCGGCAGAGGTGGGCTGCGGTTTCCACGTCTTTGGGCCGGGGTTTGCGCATGAGGCGCATCAGGCAGACCACCCTGGCGGCGGCCGGATCGACCAGGAGCTCAAGTTCGAGACAGTGGCGCATCAGCCCCGTGAATGCGGCATGTCCCTGCAGGTCTGCCAATGCCTGGTTGAGTTCTTCCCGGGCCAGCAGACAGCGGCATATCGGGATGATCTCGTGGGAATGAAAGCGTTTGAACCCCGGTCTTCCGGCAGGATCGATCTGGAGGCGGATACGTTGGCGGTAGCCGAAGATGAGTGGTGACGGCAGTGGCTCAGTGAGGATATCGGCAGCCTCTTGCAGCAAGGGGGAGCCGTGACGGAGCAATAGGTCGGCAATGATCTCTTTTTTAAGCGTCAACTGGCCGGCATAGTCACAGTGCTGTAGATCGCAGCCGCCGCAGTCGCCGTAATGGGGGCATGCGGGGGTGATTCTGGCGGGATGGCTGGTGTGAATCCTGGTCGCGGTGCCCTGGATATATGATTTCTTTTCGTCGGTGACACGGATATCAACACACTCTCCCGGCAGGGCCCGCTGGATCAGAACAGACCGGCCATCCTCGAGTCGGGCCAGGCCGTATCCGCCGTTGATCAGTTTTTTAATGGTGAGCGGATTGATATTCATCGTTTCAAATACGGAGCAGTAGTGTAGAATATCGCTGATGTTTTTACGAACTTTCAAGGGGCTGGGTGCCTGGACCGACCCCGTCCCCGATACATACAAACCTGTGGCCTTTCATAATATAACATCCTTGTCTTGTCGAATAATATTCCTGCTGCTGAGCATCCTGCTGATCACGCCCCTGCCTTTGTCGGCGGCGGTTTCTCTGGATGTGAAGGTCAAAGGCCTGAAGGATGCCCTGTATGATAATGTCTTGGCACGCCTGAAGATATTTATCCATAGGGACAGCCGCCGGTTGACGGAATTTGAAATCAGACGTCTGCATCACAAGGCGAGAGCAGATATTGAATCGGCTCTCGCCCCTTTTGGCTATTATTCCCCGACGATAGAAGAGAGCCTTGAGCAGAGAGGCGATTCCTGGCATGCCCTTTACGTCATCGTTCCCGGTAAACCGGTTCTGGTGAAAAAGGTACAGATTGCTATAGAGGGACCAGGCCAGGCGGAGTTTGCCGGTATCACTGAACATTTCCCTGTGGAGATTGGTAAGGCACTCGATCAGGGAGCCTTTGAAAAAGGCAAGAAACAGATTCTTCGCTCGGCCCTGAAAAAAGGCTTTCTGACCGCCCGTTTTTCCCGTCATGAACTGCGGATCAATCGGAGCCGGAAGGAGGCTGAGATCGTTCTGACCCTCGACACCGGCCCCCAATTCCTTTTCGGTCAGACCTCCTCTGAGCAGGAGATCATTAAGCCTGAACTCCTGGCACGCTATCTGCCCTACAAGGTCGGAGACCCTTGGTCTCCCGCCAAGATCCAGGAGCTACAGAAGGTGCTATACCGCACCGATTTTTTCAACCGGGTATCAGTCAAGGGCGATGTCGATAACGCTCAAGATCTCCAGATCCCTGTTACGGTCGACTTGGAGACCCCGGAACATCTGAACCGCTACAGTTTTGGTCTGGGCTATGCCACCGATACCGGGGCCAGGGGCCAGTTGGAATGGCGGAACCGCTTATTGAACACCCTTGGTCATAAGGCCCGGGGGTCCGTGCAGATCGCCGAAAAGGAGAATGCTTTCACTTTTCGTTACGATATGCCGCGGGCGAATCCCCAGTATGACAGCTATGTGCTCAGCTCCTCCTATCATGATCAGAGCTGGAATGATACCCAGACCCGTCTTTTGGCGGCGGGTGTGTCTCTTGATCACGCCGGGCCGGTTTTTCATTACGGGGGATCGCTTGAGGTCAGGGATGAGCAGTACGATGTCGGCATCACCAGTGGTAGCAGTCAGCTTCTTATGCCCGGGGCCAATTTGGCCCTGATCTGGGTCGATAATCTGTTGCATACCAAAAACGGCTTCCAGGTCGGGGTCAATCTCAATGGTGCCGCCAAAGAGGCCGGCTCTGATGCGACCTTTCTCCAGGCGACAGGCACCGCAAAACTCATCCTTACCCCGCTTGAATCCTGGCGTCTGATTGGTCGGGGCAGCTTGGGGGCGACCCTGGTGGATAGCATCGATGAACTACCGCCTTCTCTGCGTTTCTATGCCGGCGGCGATCAGAGTATCAGGGGCTTTGCCTATAAAGAACTGGGCACCCGGGATGCCTCGGGGACCGTGGTGGGCGGCCGGTATCTCGTGGTCGGTAGCGTCGAACTCGAACGATTGATCAATGAACGCTGGAGCCTTGCCACTTTTTTTGATGTCGGTAACGCCTTGGATGATGTTGCACTCGATTTTGAGCGGGGAGCGGGGCTGGGAGTGAGATTCCGTCTGCCGTTTGGCCAGGTTCGGCTGGATCTGGCATCTGCCCTTTCGGAAGATGGTTATCCTCTCAGGCTGCACCTCTCGGTCGGAGGTGACCTATGAAAAAGTGGCTGGTCTTTGCTCTGCTGCTTTTTTCTTTTCTTGTTGGCTCGGCGCTGTATTATCTCCTCTATTTGCAGCAGGGTCTGCACCTCTTGACGAAGGTGGCCGAAAGGCTATCCGGCCGCTCCTTCTCGGTAGAACAGGTCGAAGGGCGACTGCTCTCGGCCTGGAGTCTCAGGGATCTGAAGATAACAACCCCGACCGCCGATATCTCCTGTGGACTTCTGAGCTTTGACTGGCAGGCAGGCCGGCTTTTACAAGGCGGCCTGCATATTGCCGGAATCAGGCTTAAGGATGTTGTGGTGGCGATGAAAAAGACTGAGACCGTTGCGCCAACGGCTCCCGCCGCCCCTTTTTCCCTGCCGCAGGAGTTACTGCCGTTCCCTCTGTTGATCGAGCGGCTTGACGTGACAGGGCTCAAGGTCATGCTGGCTGATGGCAGTCTGCTCACCAATATCCACCGCCTCGGACTCAAATTCAGCGGCGATCAGCGACGACTGGAAATTCAGGACGGCCTGCTGGAAGCCGATCGTTACGGCCTGCAACTCCATGGCTTTCTGGAAATCGACGGAAAATGCTCGACCGATCTCATGGGTTCCTGGCGCATAAGCCCTCCAGAGTATGCCGAGATGGGTGGGACCTTTTCGCTCAGAGGGCCTCTTGGACGACTGCAGGTTGATGCCGCGGCGGATCGTCCGGGGGATGTCCGGCTCTCCGGGATGCTCTACGATCTGCCCACCAATCCACACTGGCAGGCCCGGGCCGAGGGTCGGCAGGTCTGGTTTCCGATCTTCTATCCGACCTGGCCGGAACTTACGTTGAGTGCCGTCGTCGATGCCGCCGGTGATTTCAGCGGTTATCATGGCACGGTGAAGGCCCACGGTTCGTTTCTCGGGTTTAATGATATCACCGGTATCTCGGACGTTGACGGTGATCATGCCGGGCTGACCGCCAGATCGCTGCACCTGAACTCCCCGGACGGTGGCGTGCAGATCGACAACCTCGCCCTGGCCTGGTTGCACGGCTTTAAATGGCGAGGTGAGGTGCAGACCGAGGACTTCAATCCCGCCGGGTTTGATGCCCGGCTGATCGGCATCCTCACGGCTGATCTCACCTCGGAGGGATTTATCGGCTATGAGGATGCGGATCAACTGCAGACCTCAACCGATATCCGTTCGCTGGCGGGCACTGTTCGGGATTTTCCAGTGACCGGCAAGGGCAAAATCAGCTCACTCGCAACCCGGCTGCAGGTGCAGGACCTGTTCCTGCGGAGCGGGGCCTCTTTTCTTCAGGCCGCCGGAGTGATTGATAAAACCTATGATCTCCAGTTTGATCTGGCCTCGCCTGACATCGGTGAGGTTCTACCGGGGGGCGAAGGAGAGATCAGTGCCAAGGGCCGTGTGGGTGGCAGTCGCGAGTTTCCTTTGCTCGATCTCGATCTTGATGCCGCCGGGGTGCGTTATGGGGGTGATATCATTGAGCGGCTCACGGCCAAGATACATGCCGATACCCGGCCGGGCGCCGAGATGACGGCAACGGTTGAAGGGAAGGATATCTCCCTTGCTTCAGTGGTCCTGCACAGCGGTAAACTCGAGCTTACAGGTTCGGCCGAGGACCATAATCTCAAGGGCCGGTTGCAGACGGATCAAGGGGATCTGCAATTCGGCATCCACGGAGCCCTGCAGGAGATGCTCTGGCAGGGCCGGGTCCATGATCTGCAAACGCGCCTGCCCTCAGTCGGCAGTTGGTTGCAACAGGAAACGGCCTCCCTTGATATCACCAAAGAGGGCGCAACCCTTAAGGGGCTCTGTCTGGGCCAGAAAAAGAGTCGAGTCTGCCTGACTGGCGACTGGCTGTACAACGCAGGAATACCTCTCTGGCGGGCCGAGGCCAAAGTGCAGGCTTTGTCTCTTGCTTCCCTCAGCGACAATGGTCTCCCGGCCTGGCCGGTCCGGGGAAGCCTTGATGCCACACTGGCGGTCAGCGGAGATAGCGCGCGGATTATCACGGGTGACCTGGAGGTCGCTGTGCCCCAGGCCCATATCGACTTCGGTCTGGTCGAAGAGGGATTTTCCCAGTTGTCCCTGCGAGAGACCACGCTGAGTATGCATCTGGCCGGCCAGAAACTCCAGGGGACTGTGAAATCGGGTTTTCAAGACAAGAGTTCGGTTGCTCTGCAGGTCGCTATCGATCAGGCCGGTATCTTTGCCCAACCTTTCTGGCTCCAGCCTCTCAAGGGGGAGTTGCAGATCGATATGCAGGATCTCTCGCCTTTTGCCGCCCTGACCGACTTTGTTCTGCGGCCCACGGGCAGGTTGAACAGTGCCTTGGCCATCACCGGCACTCTTTCGCATCCGGTTTTCTCCGGCCAGCTCGATCTCAGAGACGGCAAGATTGCCTTGCCGTCTCTGGGAATTTTCCTGCAGGATGTCGGGGTTTCCCTGGCTGCCATGGGTGAGACCGTCGAGATCCAGGGTTCGGCCCGCTCAGGTCCGGGCAGTGTGACGGCGGTGGGGACGATCGCCTATAGCGGGGCAGCCGGTATCCAGGGTGATTTCCGCATTCGCGGCACACAGTTTGAGGCAGTACGTCTGCCGGAATATGAGATTCAGGTCAATCCGGACGTCCGTTTTCTCTTCAACGGCGAGAAGGGGGAGCTGACGGGAGATATTTTTGTGCCCAAGGCCCTTCTCACCCCTGAAGAGATGAAAGATTCGGTCAGCGTCTCAAAGGATGTGATCTATACCGATCAGGAGAAGGAGGAAAAAGTTGTACACTGGCCGCTCAATTCAGAACTGCGGGTGGAACTGGGGGATGATGTCCGGATCGATGGCTATGGCCTGAAAGGACGGCTCCTCGGCAGTCTGGCAGTCCGTGATACCTCAGATACCTTTATGAGCGGCAGAGGCGATCTGTCCTTAAAGGACGGCGTTTTTTCGATCTACGGCCGCTCTTTGGCCGTTGAGCGGGGCCGGATACTCTTTTCCGGCGGGCCGGTGGACAATCCCGTTATCGATGCCCGCGCCTTGCAATCGATCAAGGAAAAAAGTGTGGCGGGGAATGATCTGATAATCGGAGTCGATGTCAGCGGCAACCTGCAGGACCTTGAATTTAAACTCTTTTCGGATCCGAGCATGGACGAGAGCGATATCCTGGCCTATATGGTGGTCGGGCACTCAAGGTCTGCTTCAAACAAAGATGAAGGCAGTATCCTGGAGGCAGCGGCATCGGTCTTTGGGCTTGAGGAGGGGGCTGGGATGATGAATACCCTCGCGGATCTTTTGCCGGTCGATGAGATGCACCTTGAGGGAACTAAAAAAGAGGGCACCATGTCCCTGGTGGTCGGCAAGAAACTGACCGACAAGCTCTTTATCGGCTACGATCAGAATTTCTTTGATCAGAAGGGCGAGTTTCGTCTCAGCTATAATCTCGGCTATGGCTTTTCCGCCGTCACCCGCAGCTCGGCCAATTCGAACGGCGCTGATATCTTCTATTCCATTGATAAATGATGGCGTCGTAAAAAGCC
>JAUYSF010000137.1 GCA_030696435.1 Desulfoprunum sp.
CGACGAAGTTAACGCTTGATTTGGAAATGGAATGATTCACGTTTGATACTGCTTGTAAAACCGTGTTTAGCTTTCTTTCAGGCCGACAGCAAAAAATACACGACTCCCACGCAGATCAGGCTGATAATACGGAAGGCCTGACTGCAGACAATGAGTTCGAGCGCGACAGCGGGTTTGAAGATTCCGGCGTAGTAGGGAAACTGATGCCTGACTGCCCTGAGGGGCGATGAGAGGACATTGCCAACCAGAAGCGCCAGGATGACTTCTCGGTGTGTCATGACGCCGTCCTGCAGCAATGCCCCGGCTGCAGCGACTCCCCCCGTCAGTTCCGTTGCCATTTGCAGGGTGATTATCCCCATGGACTGGGGGGAGAGCCAGGGCATGAAGGTCAGATAGGCGGCAACAGCCTGTTCCGCTTCCTTAAAATAGCCAACCCGGTTCATAATGAAAATGAGTATGTAGATAGGAACGGTAATGAGCACTATCTTGCGGATACGTTTTTTAAATCTTTTCCAGCTCTTTTCGAAGGCGCCTTGCCAGTCGATTCCGGTGTTATTCACGTCTGTCAAAAAAACGCTCTTCTGTTCGGGCCGGGGCAACAGGAACCGGCTGAGCAAAACGATGGTGAAGGTCCTCAACAGAGCGGCCGACAGGGTCAAACCCACATAGATAATCGCTGCCCCTTTGATCAAGGGGAAGGTGATGAAAAACATGGTTGGCAGGTGCACGAAATTGGTTGGCAGGCTGTTGAAGAGATTAGCCAGAACCAGTTCTTTTCGCTGGATTTTCTGCTGGTCATAGGCCTCAGCCAGCAGGGTGTTTGCCGAGACCCCGGAAAACACCGCCATAGAAAACGATGCCCCGGCCACATCGGACATATTGCCCATCCTCACCAGCGGCCGGGCCAGCAGAGCTATCTTTCGCGTCCAGTTCAGGGCCTCAATGAAATTTGCGATCAATAAGCCCAGAGAAAGAGAGCAGATAAGGCGAATGAGGGGCCAGAACAGCCGCTCCCAGAGCATGATGAGCGTATCGGCAGAGAGTGGCATACGGGGTCCTGGAGAAAAAGAGCGGGGCGTATGATCGATCACAGCCCGTTTGTCTTATAAACGGGCTGTGATGATCGGAGGTGTATACAATTACAGGCTGTCGGGGAGCAGAGAGTGGGCATAGACACCATGTGGGTCAGAAAAGAGCGGCAGTCTGTCAAGTGAAGAAGAAAACTGTCGAAATAACCCTACCAAAAAGGCCTGCGCGTTACCGGTAGAAGGTGTCAGAATCCGGCTCTTGCTGGTGAGCTCTTCGAGCAGCTGCTCTTTTACTGAACGGGGCTTCTGGATAGAGGAAGGTCTGAAATCGTTACTCACTTTGGCGAGCCGGGCTGCAGCCTGGATTGCATCCTGCAGATTTCCGAGTTTATCGACCAGGCCGATTCTCTGAGCGGTCTTACCGTCAAAGACCCGCCCTTCGGCAATATCCGCGAGCCGTTCATTATCAATATTGCGCCCTTTTCCGACAATGGCCAGAAATTGCCGGTAGCCAAATTCGACTGAGAGTTGGATCGAGTCCTTGAGCTGCGGAGAAAGTGGTTGGCTGAGATTGAGCCCGGCGGCCATAGGGGTGGTGCCTGTGCCGTCGCTGTGGACACCAAGCCCGGCCAGGCTGTCTTCAAAGGTGGGAATCGCCCCGAAGATGCCGATCGAGCCGGTAAGGGTCGTCGGTGCAGCCCAGATCTCGTCGGCATCGGCAGCGATCCAGTAGCCGCCTGAGGCCGCAACGGTGCCCATGGAGACAACAAGGGGTTTGCCGCTTTTTTTGAATTCGAGTAATTCCTGGCGTATTATCTCTGAGGCAAAGGCCGATCCCCCTCCGGAATTGATGCGCAGGACCAAGGCCTTGATGGAGGCATCCTTGCGGGCTTCGCGGATCAAGGCGGCCAGGGAATCACCACCGATCACGCCGGCTGGCTGTTCTCCCGGCAGAATATTGCCCTGGGCCACCAGGATTCCGATAGCATTCTGGGAGGCATGCTCTGCCACAAGAGGAGAGCCCATCATTTTCAGATATTCCTTTGACGAGATATGGGTGTAATCCCTGTCGGAGCTGGTCCCGGCCAGCGAACCGAGATATTCCTGTATCCGGGCCCTGGTCCATATCTTGTCGACCAGCCCGGCGTTGAGGGCGAGTTTGGCTATATCTCCGCCGGATTCCGTCAGGAGCTCTACCGGAGTATGGGTGTAGGCATCTATTTTTTCTCGGCTCAGAGAACGTTCTTTTATGATATCAGCTGTATAGCTGTCCCAGAGAGAGGTGAGCCAGGTCTCGGCCTGTTGTCTGGCCTCAGGTGACATGGAGTCGCGGATGATCGGTTCGATCGCCGACTTGAAGGTCCCTACCCGAAAGACATGGTAGTTGATCTTGAGCTTGTCGAGAGCCTCCTTGAAATACAGGGAATAGGCCCCGAAGCCGTGCAGATCGACACCACCATTGGGATTGATAATGACTGTATTGGCATAGGAAGCGAGATAATATTGCTTCTGGCTGTAATAATCCTCAGCGGCGATGACCTGTTTGCCGGAGGTCTTGAAGCGCCGCAGGGCCTGGCCGATAACCTGTAGCTGGTCGATACCGGCACTGGCCATCTTGTCCATATCGAGGAGTATGGCGACAATTCGCTTATCGGTGGTGGCCTGATCGATGATATTGAGGATATCCTGGAGCAGTATCTCGGTATCCTCGGCGGGTTCGTTGCCCATTTCGTCAAGCAACTGGCCGATTGAGGAGATGGGTTGCTTCTCTTCGACAATATCACCGGTTAGCGACAGGATAAGGATGCTCTTGTCCGGCAGTGTCGGGGTCTTGCTGGTGGTGAAGAAGGTGGCGATGCAGATGATGATGAGCAGCAGGAAAAAAACGTTGAAGACCGTATTCCTGATCAGGGTGAGGAAACGTCCGGCGTAGCGGAAGATGGAAAAAACAGCAGATATGAGATCTTTCATGAGCTAAGGGGTGTGGTGTTGAAGGTTGGGTTCAAGATTGTCGACCTCTCTATAATAGGCACTGTTTCGTGGTGGTTCAAGCGTTTCGGTCCATGAATTGTACATTCCTTGCGGTTGGGGAGAGGGAAGGGGAGCCGCAGTTGCCGAGCTTGTTTCTTGTCTTTCTCGGTAAGTTTTGCAATAGA
>JAUYSF010000242.1 GCA_030696435.1 Desulfoprunum sp.
GGCATACACTCCACCGCTACAGACGGAGACGACAGACATGGGCAATGAAATCCTGCTGGAAAGCGGCACCAACGAGGTCGAGATCCTCGAATTTTTTCTTGGCGATCAGAGTTTTGGCATCAATATCGCCAAGATCGCCCAGATCCTGCCCTTTGACCGGACAAAACTGACGGTCATACCGCACAGCAACCCGGCCTTTATGGGTGCCCTGCTCTGGCAGGGCCGGACGATTCCGCTCATCGACCTCAAGATCTTCCTGCATCAGCCGCCGTACGATATCGAACAGCCGATTGTCCTCGTCACCGAATTCAACGGGGTGAAAAACAGTTTCCTGACGGATGGCGTCAACCGTATTCACCGGGTCGGCTGGGGGGCGATCTCACCGATGGGGCCCCTGCTTGATCGCTATTCTTCGGCCTGTACCGGTTCCATCCATATCCTGGACCAGGATATCCTGCTGATCGATTTTGAATTTATCATCGCCAGTATCAATCCTGAAACGAGTATTTCCGCCAAACACATCGATCAACGGGTGGATGCCGGCCGCAGCGATAAAATGATCATCTTTGTCGAGGATTCCGCCTTTATCAGAAATACCATTTCTTCCCAGCTGAAAAAATGCGGCTTTGACCAAGTTGATGTCTTTGAAAACGGCCTTGATGCCTGCAATCATATCCATGCGCTTGCCAAAAAGAGCCAAAAGGAGGGATTGGATATCCGTTCGGCCCTGTCTCTTGTAGTCACCGATATCGAAATGCCCAAGATGGACGGCCTGGCCCTGTGCCGGGTCATCAAGAAAGAGCTGCAGCTCGAAACCGTGCCGGTCATCCTCTTCAGCTCGCTGATCAATGAACAGATGGCCTACAAGTGCCGGGAAGTTGGGGCCGATGCCTTTTTGACCAAACCCCGGGTGGACGAACTGGTTGTACTTATGGACAGGCTTCTGGGATATAACATTTAAACTCTCACCTATTGGAAAATCTCGGCATGAAAAACATATCAATTATCTGGACACCTGACCTCGAGGTGGGGATCAAAGAAATCGACGATCAGCATCGGCAGCTTTTTTCACTCTTGGCCGCTTTCTATACCAACCTGCAGAAGGGAGCAGGCAGGGAAATCATCGCAAAAATGCTGGAGGATCTGATGACTCATGCCGGGGCTCATTTCAAACTTGAAGAATCGTTTCTGCAGGCCCACCCCGACCTAATCCGGCACCACCAACTCCATTACGACTTCATCAAACAGATGGGTCAATTTGAGCGGGACTATCTGCAGGGCGATATCTCCCTTGCAGTCGACATAGTCACCTTTGTCATAGATTGGCTGCACGAGCATATTGTCGGTATAGACAAACAATATTTCCTTGATCTGCAAAAGGCCGGGGAATGAACAAAACCCGCAGGGATTCACCGGCGAAGGGGCATCAAGGGCACGATCGAGCTTATTCTCAAGACGCAACCTCTAACCCGGACGCTTGTGGTGGTGGCGATATTGAAGAGGAAAGGCGCAATTTGACGGTTGGATTGAGCAGGCGGGGAATGCCAAGTCAGAATGCTCTATTCCAGGTAGAGAAGAATTGCAAAGAAATGGCAGATACTTCCCGCCAGCACAAAAAGGTGCCAGATGCCGTGAAAATGTCTGACTCGTCCATCCAGCAGATAGAAACCTATTCCCGTGGTATAGAACAGGCCACCTGAAAGCAGCAGGACAAATCCGGCAGTAGGAAGTCGTTCGAGTAGAGGCCCAAGGGCAGCCAGGCAGAGCCAGCCCATCACAAGATAAATAGCCAGCGGCAGAAACCGTCGCCCTTTTCGGGTTGCGGGCAGTGCATCAATCACCAGGCCAAGCAGAGCCAACCCCCAAACTACCCCAAAAAGAGACCAGCCCCATCCACCACGGAGGGTGACAAGAGCGAAGGGGGTGTAGGTGCCGGCGATCAGAAGATAAATAGCCTGATGATCGAGCAGTTGGAAGAAGGCCTTGGCCTTGCCGCGAAAACTGTGATAGAGCGCAGAGGCCATATAGAGGAGGACCAGACTAGCGCCATAGACACTGAAACTGACGATCTTCCAGGGATCGCCCTGCAGAGAGGCAAAGACCACGAGTACCACTAGACCGACCAAGGCCATGACCGCGCCTAAAAGATGGCTTATACTGTTGAAACGTTCGCCGTGATACATGATTTCACCTGCCCATAACAGTGTGTAGTGGAGGGCAACACATATTCATTGAAGAGCCTTATTGAGGAGCCGGACCGCCCATCCGGCCAGGTAAGTACCTGCCGGAACACAGAGGCCGAAGGAGGACGCAGCCAGTAATAATACAGCAAGTCCGGCCTTCTTGGCTCGTGCTTTTCGCCCCGGCCTCTCTCTTGTGAGATTGCCGGCACTTCTTTTTTGCAGCCGCCTCTTGAACAGTAGCCGGTTGAGGTAAGTAAAAGGGGCTCGGGAAGATCCGGCCTTGCCGGCCAAGGTCCGCTGCGGTGCAAAAAGCAGATCGACAATATGACACGTTGAGGCCATTCTTTGGAGAAGATTTGTGCAACCGGCACAGTAGGTGACGATCAATCTGCCCTCCGCCTCTTGGGCCCGACGGCTCGTCCACTTTTCTGCCAAGGCGCCATCTCGTGCACCTACAGCCCCCCCTTCACCGCAACAGAACGTATGCTCCCGGTTGTGCGGCATCTCCTGAACAGTCAAGCCCTGTTGCTGCAAGAGAGTCCGAACCGCCACATGCAGGCCGGCGGCAAAACGTACGGCACAGGGATCATGCAGCGTGACAGGAACATTCTGCATGACTCCTGTACCCATGCCACGCTGGACAATATGCTCATAGATCGTCGTCACCGCAAGCCCTCCACCGTACTCTGAAAAAATCTTATGACAATTCGGGCAGGCCACGATAACGGTGGTGACCCCTGCGGCCAGGAGATAGTCGCGCAGCTCAAAAAACAGGCGCTCAAAGTCCTGCTGCCGACCAAGGTCATGTGATGGTTTTGCACAGCAGTCGAGGACTATGCCGATAGTGGCATCGACCTGCAGCAGAGAGTCATACAGTTTTTCCGTCTTTTCAGGTCGGCTACCGGGGAGATTACAACCGGGGAAGAAAACGGTGTGACAATCCTCCGGCAGAGAATACCAGCTATATCGCTGAGAAGTGCCTCGTCGTTCATAGGCCAGGAGTCCATTATGTCCCCGGCAATGTCCCCGACCCAAGGTATAGGCCTCTCGGCGCAGATCGAGAAACATGCGGGACGGATCCAGGCCGACTGGGCAGACAGCGGCGCAAAGGCCGCAGAGACTGCAGGAAAATGACATGAGCTGGATACGTTCAGGCTCAGCCGGGTATTCGTCTGCAATATCGCCGGGAAGACCATATTTTTGCAGGAAGCTGCAATCTCTCTGACAGAGCCCGCAGCTATCGCAGGTCTCGGCAACAAAGGCGATACCTGCACTATACGGATGCATTTCGGCGGCTTGCATGTCGGCTGTGTTCAGCATAGTTCCCCATTGTGTCATTTGATTCAGACCGTTGCCCATGAGCGGAATTTACCAATCCGGCCGGCATAAATCAAATTGGCTCATCCGATGGCTAAAGATGATGGAATCAGCTCTGACGATATCACTAAAAAATCCGAGTCCCCTTTGGCTGATTCTTGAGGAGGTTGTATGAGAGTAGGTTCAGGCCAAAACGGCAGATTTTCGCGCACAAAACGTTCAGAATATGCCAAAGAATATTTTTCTTGAGGTATTCTCCCTCATCCACCTTCTTTCAGTATTTTCATCTTTCCCATATTTTACATTGATTACACCATATGATTCTGCAACAATGACAACACGGAGGGAAAGAGATCCAGGCATCATCCACACACTTGAAATAATGATCCGTCAATCGGGACTCAAGATAATAGGATACAATGATTTCCTTTGCCAAAACCAGCAGCAAGATTATTTTGAGTTTCGTGGTTCTCGCTGTCGTCTTCGCAGGCACTTCATATATATATATTCAACGAGATCAAGCCCATGACGACCGCCAGCTGAAAATTCACGCGACTATCATTGCCGATGACGTCTGGGCGGTAAACCCTTCCGGGGCAAAACCCTATCTGGAATTGGCCATGCAGGCAAATTCCTACAAAAGTCTGACGATCAGGCAACTGGGCAATGAATCGTTTCTGCACGTCGAGAGCCCGCCGCTCTCGGGAATTGAACGGCTCTTGTTCCAGCTCAAAATCATCCGGACACGCTCTCTCACCACCGACATTTTTTATAACAACCAGCAGATTGGCATCCTCAAAGGAGTGAAGTATGTCCGGGTAATCTATCCCCTGATGAATATCCTGATTTTTCTGTCGCTGCTCATGCTTGCCACCGTTTTTTTCATCTACCTCTTTTCCAACCGAAAACACCTTGAACAGCAGGTTGAAGAGCGGACCCGGAATCTGCAGGAGAGCGAGCGTCGCTTTCACGATCTGGTCAACCTGCTTCCGGAAATGGTATGGGAGACCGATCAGCGGGGCAATGTCTCCTATGCCAATCAGTTCGCCATCCAGCGCCTGGGATTCTCCAGCAACCCGGATAGCCCTACTGTCTGGTTTGACCATATTGTCCCGGAACAACGCGATATAGCCATCAATTGTTTTAAAGAGACGATGCGTGGTCATAGCCTCGGCCTGAAAGAATTCCGGGCACTCGCTCAAGATAATGTCCCCTTCCCCGTTCTTCTCCGCTCGGCCCCCATTATCCAGGAAAGCCTTATCACCGGCACCCGTAGCATTGCCATTGATATCTCCGAACGATATGCCCTGGAGGAACAGCTGCGTCGGGCCCAGAAAATGAAGGCCATTGGCCTTATGGCGGGTGGAGTGGCCCATGATCTCAACAATATTCTCTCGGGAATCGTCAATTATCCTGAGCTCATCCTGATGGATCTGGCAAAAGACAGCCCGCTGCGACGCCCACTCGAGGCCATGCGCAAGTCCGGTATGCAGGCCGCCGAAGTCGTCGCGGACCTGTTGACTGTTGCCAGAGGAGTTGCAGCCACCAAAGTTATCTCGGATCCGCATACCCTGATTGGCGAGTATCTCGAATCACCGGAGTTTTTCCAACTCAGCTCCCTGTATCCCAGCATAACCTGTATCTCCGAGCTTGACCCCGAGACACATAATATCTCCTGCTCGCCGATTCATGTAAAAAAATGCCTCATGAACCTTATCACCAATGCAGCAGAGGCGATGAATGGCTATGGCACAATCACTGTTTCCACCGCCAATCAGTCTTTCGACTACTCTCTTGCCAATAACGATCCAGCATTAAGTGGAGAATATTCTGTCATCTCAGTCCGTGACACAGGTTCCGGCATCCCTGCCCAAGACCTCGATCACATTTTTGAACCCTTTTATACCAAAAAGGCCATGGGCCGCAGCGGCACGGGCCTGGGACTGGCGGTTGTCTGGAACACCATGACGGATCACAACGGCACGGTCACTGTCACAAGCGATACGCATGGCACGCTCTTTAAACTCTTCTTTCCAAGCACGAGGGAAAGGCATACACTCGACTCAAAAAAGACTGATCCGGCTGCCTTCAAGGGCAACGGCGAGACCATCCTGGTCGTCGATGATGAAGCTCAGCAGTTGGACATTGCCGCCCGGATTCTGACAGCCCTGGGATATAGGGTGTCAACCGCTTCTTCCGGCGAAGAGGCGATTGAATTCGTGCACAAGACCGCCGTCGATCTCCTGATCCTCGATATGATCATGTCCCCGGGCATGAACGGCCGTGAAACCTATGAAAAGATACTGGCGATACATCCAGGCCAGAGGGCCATTATTGCCAGCGGATTTTCCCAGAGTGTTGATGTCAAGGCGGCGGTTGAACTTGGTGCGGGAAGTTTTATAAGTAAGCCGTACACCATGGAGGAACTTGGCAGGATTGTCCAGAAGTAGCTACAGGCCTAAGAGAGAACGCTTTTATACACGATTTAAGAACTTGTCCGTAAATAGGATTTGAGCACCAAAGTATTATTGACGGACAAGCTCTAAGGCACTATCCAAATATCCAGGGAGGTCTATCATGTCATTATTGAGCAGGTTCCAGGCTCTTGCCGTTGTTTGTATCCTCATTCTTACCGGTGCAAAGGGTTCATCCGCCAAGGATTCGATAACCTGGCTGGAGGCCGTTGCCCCGCCCTTTTTTATCCATGAAGGCCCCTTGAAAGATCAGGGCTATGAAGACCTGATTACTGATATTCTGGAAAAAAACCTGCCCGAATACGACCACACCCGAACCGTAGCCAATATCACCCGGCACTATTATGAGTTTGAACAGGGCCAGAAGGTCTGCAATGTCGGACTGTACAAGACGCCGGAACGAGAAAAGTTCATGTATTTTTCTATCCCGAGCTTTTTCACCTATCCGACCGTTCTTATCATCGATAAATCCAAATGGCCGATCTTTGGCAAGAGCAAGTCAGTCAAGCTCGAAGATATAATGAAATCCCAAAAATTCATTATCGGCCGCGGTGAAAATCGCTCATACGGTAAATTTGTCGATGAAATACTGAACAAATACGGGACAAAGAAAAATGTCTTCACCTATGAAGGCCAGGAACTGTCGCTCAACTTCTTCAAAATGCTCAAACTCGACCGCCTCGATGGCTTGATCGGTCTGCCCGAAGAGGCTATGTACCAGGCCGAGCGACTTGGCATCCGCGATCAGATCGTAACCATTGCCATCGAAGAAAACCAGACGAGTCCGGAATCCTGGTTCAGTTATGTGGCCTGCTCGAAAACCGAGTGGGGCAAACAGGCCATTGCCAACATCAACAGCGCCCTTCTTGAACAGCGCCCAACCGATGCCTACCGGGCCGCATACGAACGCTGGCTCGATGAAAGCAGCTTAGAAGGCTATCGCAAACTCTACCGAGAGGTCTTTCTCAAGGTTCGTGAGTGATAACTGTTCAGTTCGCTGTCATTGAATCCATCGGGATCGAAATCGTTATCGCTATCGAAATCGGATTGAGTCTTCGGTGCAGTGAATTCTGAGGTCGCAGTCGCACTTTTCCTGAAACTGCTATGATTTTTGCGAACTCGATTCGATTTCGATCCCGATTTCGATAGCGATTTTATTCAGCTGAATCGTTACAAATTTGCATTTACTACCCGGATAATATATATAGCCATGAACGTTGATTCTGTGGTGCCGGAGTAGGCTGTCCGCTTCCGGCGTACGGACAGTGGACCGATATATCAGCACATCAATCCAATCAGGAGATTATCCTTGAGTCAGACTCGTGACACAGCGCTCACTGTAGAAGATTTATATAAGAGCTTCAGTGGCATAGAGGTTCTGGCAGGTGTTTCTCTGGCTGCAAACCGAGGTGATGTGATTGCGGTTCTCGGGGCCAGTGGTTCAGGCAAGAGCACCCTGCTCCGCTGCATCAATCTTCTCGAGACCCCCGATAGTGGCAGGATTACTGTCTGCAATGAAGAAATCCTGATGAAGAAAAATCGCCGGGGCGAGAGTGTGCCGGTCGATCATAGACAGGTGGAACGGATCCGGGCAAAACTTGCCATGGTCTTCCAGCAGTTCAACCTCTGGTCGCACATGACCATCCTCGAAAATATCATTGAAGCGCCCATTCATGTGCTCAAGGTCCCGCGCAAGGTGGCGATTGAGCAGGCCAAACACTACCTCGACAAGGTCGGTATCCACGACAAGATCGACGCCTACCCCGCCCACCTCTCGGGTGGCCAGCAGCAGCGGGCGGCCATAGCCAGGGCACTGGCCATGGAACCCGAGGTCATGCTCTTTGATGAGCCCACCTCGGCGCTTGACCCCGAGCTGGTCGGCGAGGTTCTACAGGTCATGCGCAATCTGGCCCTCGAAGGACGCACCATGATCGTCGTGACCCATGAAATCGGTTTTGCTAGGGAGGTCTCTTCCGAGGTCCTCTATCTGTTCAAGGGGCAAATCGAGGAGCAGGGCCCACCTTCCGAGGTCTTCGGCAAGCCCAAATCAGAGCGGTTCGCCCAGTTCCTCAGCACTGTGCTTTAACAAAGAAGCGTGCAATTCATCTCACAACAAACATCAACCAGGAGAGAACGACATGAAAAAACTGTTCACCCTTTTCACCATCGCACTGATATTGGCCGCAGGTTCGGTTCAGGCCAAAGACTGGAAGAAGGTCCGTGTTGCCATCGAAGGCGCTTACCCTCCATTCAGCCAGATCACCCCGGAAGGTAAACTGATCGGTTTTGATGTGGATATCGCTATGGCCCTGTGCAAGGCCATGGGTGCGGAGCCCGTGCTGGTTACCCAGGACTGGGACGGTATGATCCCCGGTCTTCTGGCCAAGAAATACGACACCATCATTGCCTCCATGTCCATAACCGAAGAGCGTTTGCAGAAGGTTGATTTCTCGAAAAAATATTATCAGACCCCGGCCAGGTTTATGGCCAAGAAAGGTCTCTTCACCGCCTTCTCGAAAGATGCCCTGAAAGGCAAAACGGTTGGTGTGCAGCGCGAAACAGTCCATGACAAATACCTGACCGATGTCTACGGCAAGGACGTGGTCATCAAGCGCTATGGCTCGCTTGACGAGGCCTACCTTGATGTTGATGCAGGCCGGCTCGATATCCTCATGGCCGACAGCGTCGCCCTGATGGACGGTTTTCTGAGCAAGGAAAAGGGCAAGAGTTATGAGTTTGTTGGACCGGATATGGTCGATCCCAAGTGGTTTGGCCCGGGCATCGGGGCTGCTCTGCGCAAAGAAGACACCGACCTCAAGGCAAAGCTCAACGCCGCCATTGACAAGATCCGGGCCGATGGCACCTATGACAAAATTCAGAAGAAATACTTCAACTTCGATGTATATGGCCAGTAATCGGCCGGATACATTGATGGTCACTTCTCTGTTGTTGCAAAAACGGGGAAGTGCCCCTTTTTTAGGTCGCTGGATCCTGAAAACCCCATGATGCCTTTACAGGGCTATGGCCCCAGTATCTGGAGCGGGACGCTGCTCACCATCAACGTCTCGCTCGTTTCGCTGTTGATCGCCATGATTCTCGGCATCCTGGGGGCCTTGGCTAAACTCTCCGGGATACGGCTTCTCAAAATCATTGCCCAGGTGTATACCACCGTCATCCGGGGCATCCCTGATCTGGTTGTGATGCTGCTGGTCTTTTTCGGAGGTCAGACGCTGGTCAACCAGCTTGCCGAAATCGTCGGCTACGACGGCTACATCGATATCAATCCCTATATCGCCGGCGTCTCGACCATCGGCTTTATCTTCGGCGCCTATATGACCGAGACCTTTAGGGGGGCGATCCTGGCCGTACCCTATGGTCAACTGGAGGCCGGCTATGCCTATGGCATGGGTCGCAGACTGGTCTTTCTGCGCATCCTTCTGCCGCAGATGGTCCGTCATGCCATTCCCGGCTTTGGCAACAACTGGCTGGTCCTGACCAAGGCTACCGCCCTAGTCTCCATTATCGGCCTCGATGATATGGTGCGCAAGGCATCGCTTGCAGCCGGGGCGACCCGCATGCCATTTACCTTCTATGCCGCCGTGGCCTTTATGTACCTGATGATCACCACCGTTTCGGTCTATCTCCTGCAATGGCTGGAAAAGAAGTACAGTTTCGGGGTACGCAAAGACTAGCATGAACTATTCTATCATCCTGGAAAACGCCGGCATCTATTGGGAAGGTATCGGCAATACCCTTGAGCTGGTCTCTCTTTCGGTATTCTTTGGCTTTTTTATCGCGGTTATCCTGGCGGTAATCCTGACAAACTCGACAAACCTTTTTCTCACCCTGCCGATCAGGGCCTTTGTCTACTTTTTCCGGGGTACTCCGCTGCTCATCCAGATGTTTCTGGTCTATTACGGCATGGGCCAGTTTGACTGGATCAAGTCCACCTTTCTCTGGGATTATTTCAAAGAAGCCCACTTCTGCGCCCTTTTCGTCTTTGCCTTGAATACCGGGGCGTACACCACCGAGATTTTTCGGGGCTCGATCATCAATACCCCGCGCGGCGAGATTGAGGCCGCCAAGGCCGCCGGGATGTCACAGCTGCTGATGCTCCGGCGCATTATTCTGCCAAGCTCTTTCCGGAGGGCACTGCCGGCGTATGGCAATGAGATTATCTTCATGTTGCACGGCACCGCCCTGGCCAGTGTCATCACCATCGTCGATATCACCGGCGCCGCACGCATTGTCAATTCCCGCTTCTACAGCCCCTATGAGGCCTTCGTCACAGCCGGTCTTCTCTATATGACCATTACCTTCAGCATGGTTTGGGTCCTCAAGAGGATGGAAAACCGCTGGCTGGCTCACCTGCAGCGCAATGGCTCGTCGAGAGGCTAAACGAGCACTTCTTTTTCAAGGCAGTTCCTGCCGGACACCAGCCCATTTCCCTCACGATTACGATAGGCACTGAGCTGTTTTATTCCATTTCCAAATCAAGATGAGAACGCGAAGGCAAGCGAGCAGCGACGAGACAGTACATACACGTACGGCGAGGAGCCGCACAGCGCAGCCGACAAAGTTAACGCTTGATTTGAAATTGGAATTTTATCGTGTATACTGCGCGATTATTTACCGAGTACCGCGAAATACTGTGGATATGGCCCACCTTTTGCGTCTGCTCCTGTCAAAGGATCTCCTGCTTCATGGCTACACCGGCATTTCAACTCAATCATCAGTTCATCGACCAGCTCTGGGAAATGATCACCAGCCCACTGGAAACCTCGGCAAACACCTCGCTCTTTCACAGTGTTTTTCTCAAAGGTAATGCGCCGACGCTGAACCATCTGGCACTGATCATCGAAGTGGCATACTGGGCCAGTTTTGCCACCGAAGAGGGAAATTCGGTGACGGCCTCGTTGATTCTCAGACAGTCGGAACATACCTCGGATACCTTTCACTTTGATAACCCCCTGGAATTCTCTGCCAAGACCCTGGTGAAGTTGGGCCCGGCCCTGGAAAACCCCAAGGCCGATATCGGTGTCTGGCCTGATGCGAACGGGATTCTGAAAATCTGGGGTTTCACCTCAGCCTCCTCTGAACTCATCAAATCGGATTTCTGGGTGCAGATTCTCGGGCCCGGCCGAATCCTGATCCTCTACAGCGGTCGGAGCATTGCCGCTGTCACCGGCAATCAGGCCGTCTTCATCGATCAAAAGACCGGCCTGCAATCCATGCTGCCGAAGATTGCCGCCCAGGCCAAATCGAGTGACATCAAACTGCTCAATCTGCTGCGCTATAATGCTATCCTGAAAATCGCCCAGCAGATGCGGGCTCATGGTCGGGGGGGCACTATTCTGGTGGTGCCGGAGAACAAGAATTGGATGCAGTCCATCAAGGCCCCGATCAAATATACCGGTGGCGCCAACTTTCTTGATGCCGAGTCCAAACCGATGCCGATGCCGCTGGATGACCACGCGGGCCTCGATCAGATCACCCACCTGATCGATGAAATGAACCTGCCGCATCAAAAGGACTGGATCCGTTCCTGGCAGCAGGTCCAACAGCAATGCAACCGTATCGCCCGCCTGACTGCTGTAGATGGCGCCCTGGTCATGAACTTTGACCGCTATGTCTACTGTTTCGGGGCAAATATCCAGGCCCTCAACATCAAGGCCTCCTCCTCCCATCTGCGTATTGTTGAGCCCTTTGAAAACCATATCGAGACCCTCGGACCATTCGCCATCCTCGGCGGCACCCGCCACCAGTCTGCCGCCCAGTTCGCTTACGATCAGCCGGGATCCATTACCATTGCCGCCTCTCAGGACGGCAATGTTACCTTTTTTAGTCGTGACGATCAGGCCGACCACATCCTGACCCTGCAACAAGCCGAACTGATCCTGCTGCATGAGGGACTCGGGGGCTCTCTTTGGAATCTCTCGGTCTTCACCGAGTTGGGTTGGTTTGAAAGGGAAGATGAGAAGAAGGACAAAAACTATCTTTCGGCGGTTATCCGCTGGATGAAGACGACCCTGCACCGCGAATAATCAACGATACGTTTTGTGGCAGGCCTTGGCCTCATGACATGAAGCCGTAACAAAAGAGCCATTCCTTTCCTGGCTCTCTCGTTACGGCTTCTGACGTTTGGGCTCAGTGTTTATGATCGTGCTTTTCCTGGTCATGGCCGCTGTGATCGTGGCCGTGTTCTTCCTTGTCGTGTTCATGGCTGTGACCATGGGCATGGGCATGCTCGTGGGGATGGTGATGCTCTTTGCCGTCATGCTCATGCTGATGATCGTGTTCATGCTGATGTTCATGCTCATGCTTGTGCGGGTGTTTATCGTCCATACACTCCTCCTCCTAAAATAATAGTCAATCAAATGTGCGGACACCATGCCCGCACGGTTTTTCTGATATCAGTTATACTCGTGACTGCCGAGAATCACATTGATACCGGTTTTGGCCTGGATCATCTCGGCCTTTTCCTCGGGTGTGGTGTAGGGGCAGCCCGGCTTGGCATTGACCATGCAGGAACTCAGGTAGATCTCATCGGGTTTGATTTCCGATAATTTAATAGCCATACCGGTATTGGGAACCAGAGTCCTGCCGGGGCATTCACATTTGACAAAGGACACTACCGCCTTGGGCTCCTCGAATTTTCCCTCGCCCATGGCCGCCGCCTTCAGACAACGCCATTCTCCCGGACAGCCGTATCCCGCATCCATGTATGTCCCACAGCCGATAATCGCAACTTTCTTCATGTCCGTTATCCTTTTTGTTGATGAAAGAGAAGAGACCAAGCCTGGTCCTATCCTGACCCACAGATCCAGCAGACCCGGCGAACCATTGTAAACATAGACACATAACCCTACCGCGTTCTTCTACCCCATGCAAGTTTTTTCCTCTTTCGAAAAACAGGCCGAGCCAACAAGCCCGATCTTCGCCACGGGCCTCTTTTCCGACGGGAAGACCTGCACCGGCGGAGAATTGAAATTGACAATCCCGGCGCTATAGGGCAAAAAACACTCTCCTGATAATTTCTACGCGAAATCTTTTGAGAGGAAATATGAGCCGTTTCTGGAGTCCGATAGTCCATGATCTCAAACCTTACGTGCCGGGTGAACAGCCCAAAGCCGCACGCCTGATCAAGCTCA
>JAUYSF010000299.1 GCA_030696435.1 Desulfoprunum sp.
TTGGAATTATTTCCACTTCCAACTCCAAACGAACCTAATAGGCATCATACCGTGAGAGATTGTATTTCTTGATCTTGTAACCCATCTGCCGTTGAGTCAACCCCAATTCCCTGGCGGCTCTGACCTGTACCCAGCCGTGGCGTTTCAAAGCGGACTCGACCTCCGTCCGTTCGATGTCCTGCAGGGACAGTCTCCCCTGCTTTTCCCCGGGGGGCGAGGCCGGCTCGACGGCAATCCTCAGGGGGGGCACATCCTCTTTGAAAGGCACAAGAGGCGTCCTGACTTCCGGGGGCAGATCGCCTAGGGTCAAACGCTCAGTCTCGGCCAGAATGACCATCCTTTCCACCAAATTCTGCATCTCCCGCACATTGCCCGGCCATCTGTAGCTCACAAGAAAATCGAGGAGCTCAGAGGTCAGTTTGATATTCTTGCCATTGCGCTGGTTACTCTTCTGCAGAAAATGGTTGAACAAAATGGGGATATCCTCCTGGCGGTCCCGCAAGGGCGGCAGAATGATCGGCACCACATTAAGGCGGTAATAGAGATCGGCCCGAAATTTTCCGGCTGCCACCGCCTGCTCAAGACTTACATTGGTGGCAGCTATAATCCGGATATCAACATTGAAGGTTTTTGTGCCACCAATCCGTTCAAACTGTTTTTCCTGCAGGGCCCGCAGCATCTTTGACTGGAGGGAGAGCGGCATCTCACCGATCTCGTCGAGAAAGATGGTACCTTTATCGGCCAGCTCGAAGCGACCCTGCCGGGTGGCATGGGCCCCGGTGAAGGCCCCCCGCTCATGACCGAACAATTCGCTCTCAAGAAGGGTCTCAGGCAGCGCGGCACAGTTCACCTTGATGAAAGGCTTGTCCTTTCTGTTACCGGAATCATGGATGGCGCGAGCAACCAGCTCCTTGCCGGTGCCGGACTCCCCCAGGAGCAAGGCGGTGACACTGCTCTCGGCAATTTTTCCTATGATGCCATACACCTCCTGCATTGGCTTGGAGTGGCCGATAATGAAATGTCCGTCATGCAGGCTGTGCAGCTTGGCCTTCAACGAGCGATTCTCCTCTTGCAATTTCGCCTCTTTTTTGCGGATCTCCTTATGCAGGCGCAAAAACTGGGCTATCAGGGTCGACAGCACAGTGAGAAAGCGAATATCCTCCTCGAAGGACACCTCAGGCCCAAAGAGCCGATCCACCGTCAAAACCCCCACCGGATAGCCTTCAACCAGGACCGGCACGCCGAGAAATGACAGCTTGGTCTTGCTGAACAGCGGACGTGCCCCGGTCCGATTGAGAAACAGTGGTTCACTGTGGATATCCGGGACAACGAAGGGCGATCTACTCTGGAAAATCTGACCGCAAACCCCCTCGTCCGGTTTATAAACCCCTCGCAATTCCTCGGCCTCCGACAGTCCACATGAAGCCCGGATGGTCAGACGCTGGCTGATCTCATCCATCAGCAACAGAGTCGCCCGTTCCATCTTTAGGGTATCATGCAGAACTCGCAGGATGCTTGCGAGCGTTGTCTCGAGATTGACCGCCGTGCCGATAAGCTGGGTAATTCTGTGTAAGGCCAGCAGCTCAAGCCCTTCTGTTGATTGTCTTTCTTTGTTGTTCTCTATTATGGAATTTTTCATCATCAAACCTTTTCTCTCTCCATGGCCGTCAAGGCCCTACCAAGCGCTGCAGACTACGGCTAATTTTTTTTCCATCGGGACATACTCATCGTTCAAACAACAGACATGTATCAAACGAATTTGCAATTTTCACTCCATAGCCAAAAATCATTTATTACTCATTGATTTACCTAAATATTCTACTAATTCTCCAGATCGACTGTCTGGCCAATAACATACATTATTGTATTGTTTTTTATAGCGTTGTTACTTTTTTGTGCATTTTGCTATACGTCAAAATAAACCCTTCGATTCTTGGATATCCACTCAAAATATACGCCCCTCTCCCTGGAGAGCGTCAACGCGACACCCGCCCCACCTTTTTGTCTTCTTCTGACATTTTGGTAGCTTTTCTCCACAAACGAGAACCTTTCCATTTTTCATTCTTTCCAGCCGAGAACCAACTTATTTATTTTTATATATATGGATTTATTAATTATTTATTTTAATGGTCGAGTTGGCACAGCCTTTGCGAAAGGGTCTGCAAACGAAAGCAGTCACAAACCAGACTGCAGTGTGACAGGCAACAGGCACTGAAGACCTGCCCGAACGCAGCAATAAAGGGCAGGCACCAGATAACAACAGACTCAACCTGCAACAAGGAGACGACAATGAGAAAAATAGCAATCTACGGCAAGGGCGGCATCGGTAAATCAACCACAACACAGAACACTGTCGCGGGCCTCGCGGAGATGGGAAGAAAGATCATGGTCGTCGGCTGTGATCCCAAGGCGGACTCCACCCGCCTGCTCCTCGGCGGACTCGCCCAGAAATCGGTGCTCGATACCCTGAGAGAAGAAGGGGAGGATGTGGAACTCGAAGACATCAGAAAACCCGGCTACGGCAACACTTGGTGCGTCGAATCCGGCGGACCCGAGCCAGGCGTCGGCTGTGCCGGCCGCGGCATCATCACCGCGATCAACATGCTGGAATCCCTCGGGGCCTACGAGCCGTCGGAAGGCCTCGATTACGCCTTCTATGATGTCCTCGGCGACGTCGTCTGCGGTGGGTTCGCCATGCCGATCAGAGACGGCAAGGCCGAGGAGATCTATATCGTCTGCTCCGGTGAGATGATGGCCATGTATGCCGCCAACAATATCTGCAAAGGTATCGTGAAATTCGCCCAGTCCGGCCGCGTTCGTCTCGGCGGACTGATCTGCAACTCCCGTAACGTAGATAACGAGAAAGAGATGATCGTCGAACTGGCCAAGAAAATCGGCACCCAGATGATCTATTTCGTGCCACGCCATAACGACGTGCAGCGGGCCGAGATTAACAGGAAGACCGTTATCGAATGGAATCCCGAGGTGAGCCAGGCCGATGAATATCGGGGGCTGGCCAAGGCGATTGATGGAAACACCAATTTTGTCATTCCCAAACCTCTGGAGATGGAAGAACTCGAAAAGTTGCTCATGGACTATGGTCTGATGGAAGCATAGCAATCACCCATTTAATAAGGAGAACACCACAATGATGATCATGATCAGAGCAATTATACGCCCCGAAAAGTCCGATGCAGTCCTCGCCGCCCTGATGGATGCCGGTTTTCCGGCAGTGACCAAATATTCCGTGGCCGGGCGCGGCAAGCAGCGCGGCATCAAGATCGGCGAAGTGACCTATGACGAGATCCCGAAAACCATGCTGGTCAGTGTCGTCAACGCCGCCGACCGCGATTTCGTCATCGATACCATCATGAAGACCGCCAGAACCAGCATTAAAGGGGCCTTCGGGGACGGCAAGATTTTCGTCTCCGAGGTTGAGGATGTCTACACCATCAGCTCTGGCGTGCGGGACACCGCACAAGCATCCGAGGGGGTTCCGGCATGAAAGAGATAATCGCAGTGGTTCGCATGAATATGATGAACCAGACAAAAAAGGCCCTGACCGAGGCCGGCATCGACGCCTTCTTCGCCCACGAGGCCCAGGGCCGGGGCAAGGGCTTTGTCAATCCGGCGGTCCTTGAGGGGGCTGGACAGGGTTATGAGGAGGCGGCATCGCTGCTCGGAGAAAAAGGCAAACTTTACCCGAAACGAATGGTCACCGTCGTCATCAAAGACGATCTCGTCGATGAGGTCGTGCAGGCAATCACCCTGGCCAATCAAACGGGCAAGCCCGGCGACGGCAAGATCTTCGTCTTGCCGATAAGCGATTCCGTCCGGGTCCGTACCGGTGAGACCGGCGAAAAATCCATAGTCTGACCGCAGAAGGAGAAAAAAATGGCAACAACAAAGAAAAAAGTGGTGCAGTGGGAGCCGGTCGATATCAAGGCGGAACTGTTGAAACAGTATCCGGCCAAGGTCGCCCGCAAACGCGCCAAGCAGATACTTATCAACGAAGCCCAGGAGAACTCGCCGCCCTCTGAAATCGTCGCCAACGTCAGGACCATCCCCGGTATCATCACCATGCGCGGCTGTACCTACGCCGGCTGCAAAGGTGTTATCATGGGACCGACCAGCGATATCGTCAATCTGGTGCACGGACCGATCGGCTGCAGTTTCTACGCCTGGCTTACCCGTCGCAACCAGACCAGTGCCTCGGGTGAAAAGGGTGAAAACTTCATTCCCTACTGTATGTCCACCGATATGCAGGACTCCGACATCATCTTCGGTGGCGAGAAGAAACTGGCAGCGGCCATCCAGGAGGCCTACGACCTTTTTCATCCCAAGGCCATCGCGGTCTTCGCCACCTGTCCGGTGGGTCTGATCGGCGACGATATCCATAATGTGGCCCGGCAGATGAAAGAAAAATTAGGCGACTGCAACGTCTTCGCCTTCAGCTGCGAGGGCTATAAGGGCGTTTCCCAGTCGGCCGGGCACCATATCGCCAACAACCAGGTCTTCACCCATCTGGTCGGCAAGTCGGAGACGGTCAAAACGGACAAGTACAAGATTAACCTGCTCGGCGAGTACAACATCGGCGGCGATGGTTTCGAGATCGACCGAATCCTGAAGAAATGCGGCATAACCAATATCGCCACATTCTCGGGCAATTCGACCTACGACCAGTTCGCCTCGGCCAATCAGGCCGATCTGAGCTGCGTCATGTGTCACCGTTCGATCAACTATGTCGCCGATATGCTGGAGACAAAATACGGCATTCCGTGGGTCAAGATAAACTTTATCGGGGCCGGAGCGACCGCCAAATCGCTGAGAAAAATCGCCAGGTATTTCGGTGACCAGGAACTCAGCGACCGGGTAGAGGCAGTCATTGCCGAGGAGATGCCGGATGTTGAGGTAGCCCGGCTCGATGTCTATCCCCGGACCCAGGGCAAGACCGTAATGATTTTCGTTGGAGGTTCGCGGGCTCATCATTACCAGGAATTGTTCAACGAGATGGGCATGAAGACTCTGTCTGCCGGTTATGAATTTGGTCACCGAGATGATTATGAGGGACGCCAGGTCCTGCCTCTCAAGGTCGACTCGGACAGCCGCAATATCGAGGAGATCCATGTCGAGGCCGATCCGCTGCTCTACCGGCCCCGCAAGACCCCTGAGGAGATGCAAGCCCTGGAGGAAAACGGCCTGAAGTTCAAGGAATACGAGGGCCTGAATCCTGATATGGAGAACGGCACGATCATTATCGATGATCTCAACCAATACGAGGCCGAAAAACTGGTGCAGTTGATGAAACCGGATCTGTTCTGCGCCGGCATCAAGGAGAAATATTCGATCCAGAAGCTCGGTGTTCCGCAGAAACAGCTGCACAGCTATGATTCCGGCGGCCCTTATGCCGGCTTCAAAGGGGCGGTCAACTTCTATCAGGAAATCGACCGGCTGGTGAACAGCAAGGTATGGGGCCTGATGCAGGCGCCCTGGCAGGAAAACCCTGAACTCTCAGCGACCTACGTGTGGGAATAACGTTTACATAAGAAGGTATTGCCATGTTACTCAGACATACACCCAAAGAGATATCCGAGCGTTCAGCCCTGATGATCAACCCGGCTAAGACCTGCCAGCCGATCGGCGCGATGTACGCGGCTCTCGGCATCCACGGATGTCTGCCGCACAGTCACGGCTCGCAGGGCTGCTGTGCCTACCACCGGAGCACGCTCACCCGGCACTACAAGGAACCGATCGTCGCTGCCACCAGTTCGTTCACCGAGGGTTCTTCGGTGTTCGGCGGGCAGGCCAATCTGCTGCAGGCGATTGACAACATTTTCACGGTCTATAATCCCGAGATCATAGCCATACATACCACCTGCCTGTCGGAGACCATAGGTGATGACCTACCCCAGATCCTGAAAAAATCCAAGGATGAGGGCATCACCCCGGAGGGCAAAATGGTGATCGGCGCGCCGACCCCAAGTTATGTCGGCTCGCACGTCACCGGCTTTTCCAACATGGTCAAGGCTATGGCGAATATGGCTGAGCCGGTCACGAAGAAAAACGGCAAGGTCAATATTATCCCCGGTTGGGTGGAACCCTGCGACATGGAGGAGATCAAGCGTCTGGCGGCCATCGTCGGTGTCGATATCACCCTGTTTCCGGATACCTCCGGCGTCCTCAACGGCCCGCTGTCCGGGGAATACACCATGTTCCCGAAAGGCGGTACCACGGTTGCCGAGCTGAAGGGCTGCGGCGGCGCTATCGGCACCCTGGCCCTTGGCGAGTGGTGTTCGGCGGATGCTGCACGGCTACTCGACACCAAGCACAAGGTACCCTGTCGGGTCCTCGACATGCCCTTCGGGCTCAAGGCCACCGACCGTTTCGTCGACGCCCTGCGCACTGTGGGCGGCACTTCGGTTCCCGAGGAGATATCCGACGAGCGCGGCCAGTTGGTCGACATGATCTCCGACATGCACCAGTATTTTTACCACAAGAAGGTGGCCCTGGTCGGCGATCCCGACCAACTGATCGCTATGACCGAATTCCTGGTCTCGATCGATATGTGCCCAATTCATATCGTCACCGGCACATCGGGCAAGAAGTTTGAAAAGCGTATCAGAGAGATTACCAAAGATGTCCCCTTTCCGGTCAATGTCAAGGCTTGGGGCGATATGTTCCTGCTGCACCAATGGATCAAGAACGAGCCGGTCGACCTGCTCATCGGCAACACCTACTGCAAGTATATCGCCCGTGATGAGGATCTGCCGCTGGTCCGCTGGGGTTTTCCCATCCTCGACCGCCAGGGCCATCAGTATTTTCCGACGGTGGGCTACAAGGGCGGTCTCAGAATTCTGGAAAAAATCCTTTCGGCACTCCTCGACCGAACGGATCGCGATGCTCCAGAAGAGAAATTTGAGCTGGTTTTTTAGGCTGGAATGATCGGCCGCAGCACCCTGCCTGAAAACAGGGTGCTGCAGTTTTGAAAATTGACCGGCAGGAGGAGGGTACTGCCCGTTGCGCCACCCTCCCTGCCTATTTTCTCTCCCAAAGCGAGTCGATTATGAAGACAACCCCGTCCTCCGGACCACAGACACCGCACATCCTGACCCTGCCGGTAGCTGCCAGGGTGAGTGCCAGGACCCGTTTT
>JAUYSF010000375.1 GCA_030696435.1 Desulfoprunum sp.
GTTCTGAACTGCAGCTTAACATCTGAAGGGCAAGGCATCATGGACAAACGATTGCCTGCCTTGGCGAGCTCTTAAGATCTAGAAAGGGTGTTGCGGTTAGCCTGTCTCATACTATGATTTTTTGCAATCACTTTTTCTCGATCAAGGGAAAAAAGGAGCACTCCTCGGGACAGACGACGGGTTTTATCTCAAGGGCAAAAAATCTCTGCTGAGACTTTCAAAAACCTAGTGTGTCCTACCGAATGGGCAATTTGAGTGCTCCGCTTGCTTTCCAGATCACCTCCCTGGCGGTTTATTTCCCTGCCGTTTGGGCGCAAGCGGCCTGAGCGGCCTCTTGGATTTCCTGCGGTGTCAGGTCTTTGATATGGGTAGCGAGGCTCCAGCTGTAACCGAATGGGTCTTGCACGGTACCCATACGGTCCCCCCAGAACATGTCCTCGACAGGCATCCGGGCCTCGGCGCCTGCTTCAAGGGCGATCTTGAAGGCCTCGTCCACGTTTTCCAGATAAATATAAAAACTGACGGGAGAGCCGCCCATGGTCTCTGCGCTTTTGCAGGGATACTGCGGGTTTTCTTCGCCCATCATGATGATCGAGGTGCCGATCTGGACCTCGGCGTGCATCACACCCTTACCGTCCGGTCCAGGCATGGCGAACCGCTCTTGTGCGCCGAAGGCCTTTTTGTAGAATTCTATCGCCTTACGGGCATCCTTGAACACGAACATTGGTGTGAGGCTGTGAAATCCTTCCGGGATGGCTTTTATCATGGTGCACCTCGATGTTGACGAGGAAACCGATTGGTTCCCCTATTTTTTTGAAACGGGAAATTGCTCTTCGGCGGGCGATGATGCCCGGCTCGTTTTTTAACTGTAGTATCCATATGACGGAAAGCAACGGGGAGATATGTCGAAAAATTTGGCCTACTCAGCAAACGCCTTGCGGATTTGTCCTCCCTGGATATTGGTGTATACTGTGTCAAAGAGGAAATGAATCCGTTCCATCGGAGATGAATGCCTCAGTTTTATGAGGCTCCTCCTTTCCCGTAAGTCTCTTAATCAGGAAAATACTATGAGCACAGACCCAACACAAAAACCCAGGGTAAAAACCCATATCGATTTTCAGGCCATGACCCAGGTCTTCGAGCAGGCAGGCCGGGAAGATCGGCAATTTCTCTTTGAATACGAGGTCTATACCCTGCTGCGCCATCTTGGCTCCGAGACCCCGCCGCGCAGCATCCTGCTCGTCGGTGGCACCCGCCCTTCCGATGAAGATCTGCTGGTCTTGCCGGGCGACCGGGTGGTCTTGAAGATCGTCTCGCCCTATATCGTCCATAAGAGTGATGTCGGCGGGGTGCGGATCATCGCCAAACAGCCGGACAAGATCCGCTCGACCTGGCGGCGGATGATGTACGAAGTGGCCGAGAGCTACGCCGACCGCATCGAGCGCCATCCCCGGCACGCCCCACAGCGCTATCGCGGTCTGTCGGGCGATGCGCTGATTTCAGCCATATCGCTTGATATCCGCGGGGTACTCGAGGTGCAGTTCATGCCGCCCGACTCCGAGACCTTCGGCAACGAGCTCATCGTTGGTCTGCGCAACAGTCGGGAATTCGGCATGATCCTTACTGCCGGTGTCGGCGGCACCGATACCGAACTGCTGGCCGATAATTTCAAGAAGAACCGGGGGATTATTTCAGCCTCCACCGAGCTGAACGATGGCGAGGCCTTTTTTGAGTTGTTCCGGCGTACCGTTTCCTACAAGATACTGGCGGGCAAGACCCGGAGCCAGAAGCGGGTGGTTTCCGATGAACAGTTGATCGAATGCTTTGCCGCCTTCATCCAGGTGGCCAACTATTTTTCCCCGACCAACCCGGCTGCCCCCTTTCTCATTGAGGAGTTGGAGGTCAACCCGTTTGCCTTCCACGATTTCATGATGGTGCCGCTCGACGGTATGTGCCGTTTTTCGCTGCCGGGCAGGCCGGTTAAGGCCGTCCGACCGGTGGCGAAAATCCATACCCTCCTGCATCCGGAGCGCATTGGTATCGTCGGGGTCTCCAGCAGTCGCCATAATTTTGGCCGGGTTATCCTGAAAAACGTGCTGGGCCACGGTTTCCCGGCTGAGCAGGTGGTGGTCATCCATCCGACTGCAAGCGAGATCGACGGTGTGCGTTGTGTCGCCAGTCTCAAGGATCTGCCGCAGCAGCTTGATCTTCTGGTGGTGGCGGTGGCGGCGGAGGCCGTGCCGGGGTTGGTCGACGAGGTCATGGCGACCGATATCACTGAATCGGTGCTGCTTATCCCCGGCGGCCTGGGTGAGACCAAAGAGAGTGAGGCCCTGGCCGAAAAGGTCATGGCCCGGATCAATGAAGGTCATGCTTTGGGCACCGGGCCGGTCTTTCTCGGTGGCAATTCGATGGGCATCATCTCCCACCCCGGCGGCTATGACACTTGGTTCATCCCTGAGGAAAAACTCGCCAAACAGCGCGGCAAACACCGGCGTAATTCGGCCTTTATCAGTCAATCCGGGGCCTTTATGGCGACCCGCATGAGCCGGACTCCCGAGATGGATCCCGCCTATCTGATCTCGGTGGGCAACCAGAACGATCTGACCTTGGGCGATCTCATGGCCTATTTTCGGGAGCACCCCGATATCGAGGTGATCGGCGTCTACTGCGAGGGCTTCAACGACCTGGACGGCGTACATTTCACACGGGCTGTACGCCAGGCCGTGCTGGCCGGCAAGGAGGTGATCTTCTACAAGGCCGGTCGCACCCCCGAAGGCAAGACCGCCACCTCAAGCCATACCGCCTCGCTGGCCGGTGATTATACGGTCTGCGAATCGTGCCTGACCCAGGCAGGCGCAATGGTGGCCCAGTCCTTCAGCCAGTTCACCGACCTTTATATGCTGGCCAGGCATCTGCACGGCAAAAGCATTACCGGCAACCGCCTGGCCGCGATTTCGACGGCGGGCTACGAGGCGGTCGGCATGGCCGACAATATCCATGCCGACGACTTCGACCTGCACATGGCCGTTTTCAGTTCGCGGACCCAGCTGCGGATTCAACAGGCCCTGATGGCCTGCCGGTTGGAGAAACTGGTGGAGGTGAAGAATCCCCTGGATATGAATCCGGCGGCAACCGACAGCCTGCTGCATGAGGTGGTGGAGGCCCTGGCGGTAGATGAGGGTGTCGATCTGGCCGTCATCGGCATTATTCCCTTGGCACCTTCAATGTCGACACTTGACCGGGACGATGATGGCAGAACGGGCATCGCCGACCTGATCCTGCCCATTGCCGCCGCCTGTCCGCGGCCGATCATTGCCGTAGTGGACGGCGGCAGTATGTATGATTCCTTTGCCAAAGATCTCCAGGCTAGGGGCATGGCGGTATTCAGGGACGCAGATCGGGCTGTTCGGGCCGTCGGTATCTATGTCCAGTCCCGGCTCGCGGCCGAAAATCTGCGACGCAGGCAGGGGTAAGATTGGTCTTTTGAAAATCTCGTCGGAATGAAATAATCCCGAAAGAAGATTTCTGACTGAATCCGGAGGATTGTCAGGAAGAGAATCCGGTATTATAATGACGGATACAGGGGGATGTCAAAATGACAGGGGAAATGCAAGTCATCATGGATCTCTGTGTAGTGCCGATGGGGGTCGGGGTTTCGGTCTCGGAATATGTGGTGGCCTGCCAGGAGATTCTGGCTGCAGCCGGCCTCAAGACCAGCCTGCATGCCTACGGCACCAATATCGAAGGAGAGTGGGATGCGGTCATGGCGGCGGTGAAGCAATGCCATGAGAGGGTTCATGCCATGGGGGCGCCGCGGATCACCACGACCATCAAGCTCGGCACCCGTACCGATCGCCGGCAGAGCATGGCGGATAAGATCAACAGCGTGCTGGTGAAGATGGATGGCCTGAGGGACTAAATCATCCAGAGAGCACTTCGGTAAATGTAAGGGTTCTGGTTGTTGGGTATTCTGTTTGACAGGATCACCGACCTGTTATTCAGATTTACTGATCTGAATTTATTTTCTCTTCCCGGTTTTTCAGCAGGTTTTGATCGGATTCTCGGATTCTCACTCTATGAACACTCCCACGGCAGATATTCAGGCGGTTCCCCCTCATCTTGAGCAGAAAAAACTGATCGAGTTCCTGGAATCCCTGCATCGCATTTGCAAGATAGGCACCTACTATCCTGCCGGCCACACTGTGCTTGATCAGGCCGCCGCCCAATTCCAGCGAAACCTGGGAGTGGTTGCC
>JAUYSF010000391.1 GCA_030696435.1 Desulfoprunum sp.
TCATCGACTAACGGGAATGCTGAAAGCGCTTGCATGCCGGTACCGCCACCTAACTCATAGTTAAGCTCCGGCAGGCCGGAGCAGTCCAGATCCTCAAAATCAACTATGACGAAAAAGATCCTAAACCTTAAACCGGCCCACGATCTGCTTCAACTGCACTGCCAGTTGCGCAAGCTCGCCTGCCTTCGTATTTACCTGCGAGCTGTTGAGGGTAATGCCCTGAACGCCCTTATTGACATCGGCGATGTCACTGCTGATGCTGGATGACACGGTAGAGGTCTGATTGACATTCTGGTTGACCTCCTCGATCCCTTGAGAGGCCTGCGAGATGTTGCTGGAAATTTCCTGACTGGAAACCGACTGTTCTTCAACGGCTGTGGCGATGGTGCCGACGATATCATTCACTTCATCAATAACTTTGGATATCTGACTGATCTCCACAACCGTCTCGTTTGTCGAATTCTGAATGCCTTCAATGCGGGTTTTGATTTGCTGCGTGGCGGAGGCGGTCTGCCTGGCCAATTCTTTGATCTCGTTGGCAACGACTGCAAATCCTTTGCCGGCCTCACCGGCTCGGGCAGCCTCAATGGTGGCGTTCAAGGCCAAAAGATTAGTCTGCTCCGAGATCTCGGTGATGACCTCAGTCACCTTGCTGATCTCCAAAGCCGCCTTGCCCAGTTCGTTCACTTTCGCCGAAGCGCTGTTGGCTTTCACGACCGCCATTTCCGTTATACCACGTGCCTTGCTGGAATTTTGGGCGATTTCCTGCACCGTGGCGGTCATCTCTTCGGTCGCTGCAGCCACCATGTTGACGTTGGTGGAGGCCTGCTCGCTGGCTGCCGCCACATTGTTCATATTGGCGCTCATTTCTTCCGTCGCAGCGGCGACGCCATTGGAGCGCTGCATCATATTTTCCGCTCCCAGCGTCAATTGTCCCGCAATAGCCGTCAAACTGGCTGATGACATTTCCAGTGTGTTGGTATTCCCGGCAATTTCCTTAATCATTAACTGCAGTTTTTCCATAAACACATTGAACCACCGGGCCATTTCGCCCAATTCATCCTGGCTGCCAATATCCAGACGACGGGTAAGATCGCCTTCACCCTCGGCAATATCTTTGAGCATCACCACCGTACGTTTGATCGGCTTCACCAGACCGGCGGCAACCAGCAATGCCAGTCCGGCCACAACCATTGCGGCCACAATGATGAGGATGAGGACGATAAGGCGAAGATCCGAGACGGCGGCAAAGGCCTCCTTGTCCGCAATGGTCGTCACCATGCACCAGTGTACCCCCTCAATGTCGACTGGACTGTAGTAGACAAACTCCTTGTTGCCGGTACTGCCTGTTTGCGCTCCTGAACCGGATTTGCCTTGCAGGGCCAGTTTGATGAATTCGTTTGTTTTCTGATCGCCGATCTTTTCTTTTTTGATCACCCGGTCGCTACGCAGACTGGTAGCGCCATCGAGATCGCCCACCAGATACGACTCCCCGGTTTCGCCAAGACCGGTACGCTGCTGCATAACCGCATCGAGTTTATCCGTGGGAATCTGCAAGGCCACATACCCTGCCACTTTACCGGCCGCATCGGGCATCTTGGCTATCATAAAGCCGGCGTACGCCCCGGCGGAAGGGGCATAGGGGGCGAAATCAGCCATGATAATCGCTTCATTATCCGCCGAGGCCTGCAAGGTCTGGAAGGCCTTACCAAGACCGGTATCCTTCACTTGACTCTCCGGGATAATCATCCCGAGATCCGCTTCTCGGGCCGCCGTATAGACAATATTGCCCTCCGTATGGATCAGGAACAGATCATACCAGCCATTGTCCTTCTGCACGTCTTTCAGGCGGGCATCGTATTTGGCGGCCGCCTGTCGCCAGGCCTCGGTTTTGACTGAATTACCGCCGGTCTTGAAGGCCTCGTTCATGGCTAACAGGGCCTCCATGACATAGGGATCGTCTTTGAGAACTTTCAAGGCACTGCGGACCTGCTTGAAATAATCCTGCAGATGGCTGGTTTTAGCAGCCTGAATGGCCCCGAACTTGGCGCCAATCTCATGGTTGAGTATCGTACTGGATTTACTTAATGAAATGACGGCCACCACAGCCATGGGAATCATGCCGACTAAAAGAAAACTCACCAATAATTTGGCCTTAATCGAAAGTCTGGTCAGCATAGTATCTCCCTCCGGTAAGAATGGCGTATACGTTAAACGGATTCAACCTTTGAACTCGCCCGGTGCACCAGTGTGACTCTTTCTCAGTGTCTTATTGTAAAGTGTATGTTTTTAAAGAGGATGAAGTCAAGAAGTTGTTCAAAGCTCGTTAACAAAATAAACAGCTGAAGTGATACACTCCATTTTCAATCACTTTTGCCCATCTCCCGCAAGAGATGCCTGACCATGATGGCCAGCAGACCGACTCCGGCGAGCAGGACGAACCAGAGCAGCCCTTTTTTCCAGGGCAGAGGAGCTGATGGGGCCTGCAGGGCAGCCTTGCCGCCGAGCTCGATCCGGTTGCCAAGAGATGCCGGCCGGATCAGTTTTCTCCCCTCTTCGGTCGAGATCGCCTGCAGGATCATATCGGTGCCCGGCACTCCGGCATCATACTCAAGTCGGCCACTGCCAAAGGCCAGGGTGTAGGGCGCAGGGCCGCGGCTGACAAAGAGCAGTTCCGCTGGGGTCCAACCCAGTTCAAGAGACGGTACCCTCTGAGGTTTTTCCAGACCGGCACCATCCTGACTGACCGCCAATCGCCATTGAGGGTCGGCCGTTTCTGGGAAGGCGCAGGGCTCACTGTCAATCCGGGCACCTTCGACCTGCAAGGCGTAGAAAACACCTGAGCACCTCGACAGCCAAGGACTCTTATCATCCGGCCGCGATTGTACCGTGGCCCTGAGCATACTGTTGGACTCCGGGAAACGCAGCCGGGCCCCGCTCACCGGCAGTCGGTAGGAAGAGGTGAAGTCGACGGCAGTGAGGGTATCCTCCCGGCTGACCTTACCCTTATCAAGTGCCAGCCAATGCCGCTGCTGTCCGGCCGGCTCAATCCCTGAAAGCGCCGTAACTTTTTGCAGAGCAAAAAGCCCCTGACCTGTTTGGTCGCGCATCTTGACATACTTCAA
>JAUYSF010000407.1 GCA_030696435.1 Desulfoprunum sp.
TGGACCGTATATGCCGATCTACTTCATTACCTCGGCTGCAATGTCTGGCTGTATCGCCATCATCTTCTTCACCTACCTGGCCTACCGAGTGAACAACTGGCAGATGAGCGATGAGATGAAGGGCTCGATGGAGTCTGTAGCCAAAGTAGGCGCTCTGCTGCTGGCGATCATCATGTTTTTCACGACCTGGAAGATGATCAGCGGCGTGACCGGCCAGGCTCCGGGCAAATACGAGGCAATCATGGCCCTAGTGAGCGGCCCCTATGCCATGAATTTTTGGGGTGGCGAGGTGTTTCTCGGCATGCTCCTGCCCTTTGTGATCATCATGCTGGTCAAGGGCAAGAATATGAACGCCCTGTTCGTCGCCTCTCTCGCCGGCATGGTCGGCATTTTCTTCATGCGCTATGACCTGGTGATCGTCGGCCAGCTGATCCCGAACTTTCACGGCATGGGCCTGGTTGATTACCCGGAGTTGTTGACCTATGTGCCGACCCTGCATGAGAACCTGGTGGTCCTGGGTGGCATTGCCTTCTGTGTCATGCTCTTTCTCATGGGAGAAAAGTTGTTTCGCGGCCATCTCTCCGAGGCACATTAGAGAACAGCGGCCTTGTTGCTGATCTTTAATGCAGATGAAGGCCTACCTGCCCGGTCCGGCTTGAAAATTTCGACCGGGCAGAGTAGTGTGCCTGCAGGAGGAAGTGTGCATGGCCAGAAAGAAAACCCTTGTTGAACCCATCAAAAACGATATGCCCGTCTACCCCATCAGTGTGGCCGCCCGGCTGCTCAATGTCCATCCGCGCACCCTGCGGATTTATGAAGATGAAGGTCTGATCAAGCCGGAGCGCCAGGGCGATCGTCGGCTCTATTCGCAAAACGATATCACCTGGATAGGCTGTATGCGTTCCCTGATCCATGAGGAGGGCATATCCATTCCCGGCATTAAGAAGCTCCTGCAGTTCGCCAGTTGCTACGAGATAACCGATTGTCCCAAGGAAAAATCCTGCAGTTGTGATGCGGTGGTTGATCGGGCTCTGCCTCGCAGTCTGAGGTTGGCCGGAGATGCGGCGGCTGAACAGGAGGCCCGTGAGAAGGATCGCAAGGCCCGGGAACTGGAGCAGGAAGAAGTGCTCCGGCTGGGGGTGAAGCGCAAGGTAGGCCGGTAAACCAACCGGGCCAATGGCATATTTAACAATGGATATTTCTCTATGAAAAGCTTTCCCGATTTTATGAAGAACCCCAAAAATAAAGTCGATGCTTCGCAACAAAACACGGATGACATTGAGGGATACTATTTTCAAGGCGCAGATGAAACGCAAATTGCTTTTTGGGAGAGTCACACTGATCGTATTTCCAAAAAGCACGCTCATGTTTTTGATGAATATATGGTCTGCGTAAGTGGTGAATATACCGCATATTTAGATGAGCTGGAGATTGTGCTGAAACCAGGAGATGAATTGTATATCCCAAAGGATACAGTGCAGTGGGGTAGGTGTAAGGCAGGAACCAGAACGATTCATGCTTTTGGTGGCAGACGTATAATAAGTAAAATTAAGGCCTAACACCAGTCTGTGCCCGGCCCCTGCCAAAGAGTGGCGGGGGCGGTAAGGCTGAACTGTGCGCTGAAGGCGACCAGCAAAAACGCCGGTTTTGGTCGTCCCTCCGTGCGATGTCTGCCCTTATACCCTTACTTCTCCTGTGGAGAAACGGGATTCTCAAGTCCGTAACTTTCGATTTTCCGCCGCAGTGTATCCTTTGAGATCTGCAGTTCCCGGCAAGTCAGCATCTTTTTCCATTTGTTGCGTTCAAGCGACTGAAGAATGGCCTGCTTTTCAATCTCTGCCAAAGACTCTCCCCCTGTTGTCAGATAGACTGAGACGGCGGGCGATTCCGCTTCACCCACGATGTTTTCCGGCAGATGGCTCTCTTGGATATAGCCGCCTGGACAGAGGATGAAGGCGTATTCAATAATGTTTTCCAACTCCCTGATATTGCCGGGGTAGGAATAGCGCATGAGCCGGGCAATGACGGCATCGCTGACCCCGACAATGTCCTTCTGTTTTTCCGCCCCGAATTTTTTCACGAAGTGATCAATCAACAGAGGGATGTCTTCGACCCGTTCCCGCAGTGGCGGCAGCTGGATGTTGACGACGTTGAGGCGATAATAGAGATCATCGCGGAAATGGCCCTCCCGGACCAGTTGCGGTAGAAATCTGTTCGTTGCCGTAATGATGCGGACATTGGCCTTGACCGGGGTATTCGAGCCCAAGGGTTCGTAGGTCTTGTTCTGCAGAACCCGCAGGAGCTTGACCTGCAGGGATTGCGGGATGTCGCCGATCTCGTCGAGGAACAGGGTACCACCTTCAGCTGTAGCAAATCGGCCCAGCTTGTCCTTGCGGGCATCGGTGAAGGCCCCGGCCTTGTAGCCGAAGAGCTCGGATTCCAGCAGGGTATCGGGCAGGGCACCGCAGTTCACCGTGACGAAGGGGCCTTCGCTCCTCTTTGAGGCATGATAGAGGGCGCTGGCCACCAGTTCCTTACCTGTGCCGCTTTCCCCGAGGATCAGGACGTTACTGTCGCTCTGGGCAATATCCGGCATGATGGCAAAAATCCGCTGCATTGCCGGGCTCTTGCTGATTATCTCGTCAAAGGTGTAGCGTTTCATCAGCTGCTGACGCAGGCTGACCTCGACACTCAGATCCCTGAAGGTCTCAACCCCTCCGACAACATTGCCGTCCTGGTCAACAAGCGGTGCGGCGCTGATGCTCACTGCTTGCATCATACCTTTGCGATTCTTGATGGAGATGGAGCGGTTGGCGACCGGTCTGCCGGTGTAGAGACTCTCGGCGATGGCGCAGCTCTTGCCGCAGATCGAGGATTGAAAGATTTCGCGGCAGTACTGGCCGATTGCCTTTTCCCTGGTCAAGCCGGTTATCAGTTCTGCTGCCAGATTAAAAGAGGTGATCCGCCAGTTTCGGTCAACGGTGAAGACCCCGTCGGCAACCGAGTCAAGAATAAGGGCGTTCTGCAGACGGGCGGTATTGTCTCTGAAGGTTTGCACCCCACCGATGACCTTACCCCGATGATCAAGAAAGGGCGCGGCGCTGATACTGACCGGGATGGAATAGCCGTCCTTGCCGATGATGAAGGTTTCGAAATCGATAATCGTCCGACTTTCCTGCATGCAGGTTTCGAGGCTGCAGCTATGGGCATTGGTATTCGATAAAAAAATAGCAGAACAACCTTTCCCCACAGCTTCGTCAGCCTGCCAGCCGCTTATCTTTTCGGCGGCGGTATTAAAAGAGGTGATCTTTCCCTCTCGGTCAACGGTGAAGACCCCATCAGCCACGGCATCGAGGACAAGTTCATGTTGTAAGGTCGGGGTGATGTCGCGGAAGGTCTCAACCCCGCCGATGACGTTGCCCGACAGATCAAGAAGGGGAGCGGCGCTGACCTTGACGGGGATGGAGTGGCCGTCCTTGCCGATGATATAGGCCATGCGCTCATCGACGCAGGCCATTTGCTGCATGCCTTCGGCGATAGCGCAATGTGAGTCGCAGATGTTGGACTGGAGGAGGGTTTTACAGGATTGACCAAGGGCCTCCAGCTCGGTCCAGCCGGTTATTTTCTCAGCCGCGCTGTTGAATGAGGTGATCCTGTTCGTGTTATCAACCGTGAAGACCCCTTCAGCAATACTGTTGAGGGCAAGCCGACTGGCAGCCAGCGGTTCACTCAAGTCGGAAAAACCTATGAAGGCCCCAAGGATGGCCCCGGATTTTCCAGGCAGGGTGATGACCTGCAGGTGGATGGCATGCTTTTCGCCGGTATTCGGGCAGCCCAGATTGAGTTCGATGGAGTTGCTGCCCCGTTTTTTGGTCAGCGGTTCGAGATAAGAGCAGATCGCCCGGAAACGGTTGTCGTTGTAGAATATCTCCCGACAGTGTCGGCCGATGAGGTCCTTGCCTTCGAGGCCGAGAAGGCGTGAAGCCCGGTCGTTGAACGAGGTGATGAGCCAGTTGCTGTCGACGGTCACATAGCCACTCTTGGTGTGTTCCGGGTGGCTGGTATCTGAATGGGGCATGGCCTGTCCTCCTGCGGTTGGGGCATTGCGGTGGCAAGTTCCTTCTCTCTCATCATAGGGCCAAAAGCTGTTGCGGGCAAGCGCTTATTGCCATGGCGATGCCTGGTGGGGATGCTATCTCGTTGGAATGTTAGGATGTCTGCGGGTGTAGGTTATTTGCATTTGTCTGAAATGGAGTGGTCTAACAATTCCATTGAGAGGAGAGGGGATATTATGTATCATGTGCAGGTACTACAAATGTACCATGTTCGCCTCCAGGGTATGGCGGTTGCCGCCCTATCCGCTGTTCATGTACCCCGCAGGAGCTGTTATGAAGAATGACTGCCCTCCTCTCTCCGAGACCTCCACCGTCCCGGATATCGACCCCGGTGAACGGACGGTGCCTGCCGGTGCCGGGATCGAGCTGTTTCATTCGATTCCCGATCCCGTTCTGGTGGTCACGCCCCAGGGGGAGATCGTCGAAGTCAACATGGCCTTATTACGAGCTGCAGGCAAGAGCCGCGATGAGGTCCTCGGTCGCGGCGTCTGCGAGATCATCCATGGCGGGCGCTGGCCCCATATCAAGTGTCCTCTCGAAGAATTCCTGAAGACCCGTTCCTCGCGGGTGGAAGATACCCGCCTGCCGGGCCTGGGAGGCGAATATTCCCTGACGGTGGTGCCGGTTCAGGAAAAGGACCGGGAGACAGCGCATATCCTCTTGATCGCCAGAAAGCTCACCAAGGACGAGGTGCGCAAGGTTGATTCCATCCGCACCGCACAACTGGCCGCCATCGGTGAACTCGCCGCCGGAGTCGCCCACGAGGTGAATAATCCCATCAACGGCATCATCAACTTTGCCCAAATCCTGCTCGATGACGCCGATAAAGGCAGCCAGCAGGCCGAGATTCTTAACAGGATCGTCAAGGAAGGGGAACGCATTGCCACGATAATCT
Organism: Desulfoprunum sp.; assembly: GCA_030696435.1. Lineage (GTDB taxonomy): Bacteria > Desulfobacterota > Desulfobulbia > Desulfobulbales > Desulfocapsaceae > Desulfoprunum. Next base: position 5,011 of record JAUYSF010000407.1, read on the forward strand.
ACAACCTGCTCTCCTTTGCCCGGGAGAATGAGAACGAACAGACCTTCATCGATCTCAATGAAGTGGCACGCGCCAGTATCTCTCTGGTGGAGCACCAGCTCAAGAATAACGGCATTGAAATTTCAACGGAGTATCACGATCCTTCCTGCATCATCCGTGGTAATTTTCTGCAACTTCAGCAGGTGGTGCTCAATCTGCTGAGCAACAGCCGCTATGCCCTGAATGAACGATATCGTGACCCCTCTCCCCTCAAGAAAATTCACATCAGTTGCGAACCGGTTATTCTCGAAGGGCAAGAATACTTTCGTCTGTCCGTCAAAGACCTAGGCACCGGCATTCCTCAGGGTATCCTGGAAAAACTCTTTGAACCGTTTTTTACCAGCAAACCGGCGGGACTTGGTTCGGGACTCGGACTCAGTATAAGCTATGGCATCATTAAGAATCACCAGGGTATCCTGCGGGTGGATTCGATGTTGCACAAGTTCACCGAAATGATCGTTGAAATACCATCAGCCGAGGTATGACAGGGAGTCGATGAAAGATATACATATCCTGATAGTCGATGATGAGGAAAGCATCCGCATTACCTTCGAAATGTTCCTGAAAAGAGAAGGGTACGGCAGGATCACCACGGCGGCCACTATGGAGGATGCCCTCATTGCCATCAATGAGGAGAAGTTTGATCTGATCATCAGCGATATTGTCCTGCAAGGTGCCTGTGGAACGGATCTGCTGCGGCATATCCAAAAAACCGGCATCCAGTGTCCGGTAGTGATGATAACCGGTTTCCCCAACCTGGAGTCGGCGGCCGAGGCCGTGCGTTACGGGGCCTTTGATTATATCTCTAAGCCGGTCAACAAGGAAACCCTGTTGCGTTTTGTCAGACAGGCCCTGAAACACTGGGAGCTTGAGAAGGAAAAAAAGGCCCTGCAGCAGGAAAATGAAAAATATCGGCATTACCTGGAGGTTATATTCAGCTCGGTGAGCGATGCGATCATCACCGTCGATGAGAGCATGCACATTGTCCAGCTCAACGATACGGCCCGGGCTTGGATCGCCGAAATGCACGAAGGCGAGGTTCATGACCTCAAGGCCTTGCCGGGGGAGATGGGACTGGCCTGTTTCCATGATGCCAGTAAGGTGATCCGAGAGGGAAAGGTCGTGCGTGAACATCAGGTTGAATGCCATCGGGCGGATGGCACAGTTCGGATGATCAGCCTCAATGCTGCGCCTTTAAAGGATACCGTCGAGGAATTCAACGGGGCGGTCATTGTGGCCAGGGACATCAGCCTTGGTCTGCCGGAAGGCACTATCGGCCAGAGAAAACAGTTTCACGGCTTTATCGGGGTCAGCCATGTCATGCAGGGCGTCTACCGGCTCATCGAAAATGTCGGGAAGGTCGATACGGCAGTACTGGTGACTGGTGAGTCAGGGACCGGCAAGGAGCTGGCGGCCGAGGCTCTGCACGCCGAGAGTAAGAGGCGGGATATGCCCCTGATCAAGGTTGACTGCGCCTCGGTTTCAGAAGATCTGCTGGAAAGCGAGTTGTTTGGGCACCGCAAGGGGGCCTTTACCGGCGCCGATCGCAATCGACCGGGGCGTCTGCTGCAGGCCGACCGTGGCACCCTGCTCCTCGATGAGATTGGCGATATCTCCAGTCGTATGCAATTGCGCCTGCTGCGGTTTCTTCAGGAGATGACCTTCACCCCGGTCGGCCAGGACACCCCGGTCAAGGTTGATGTGCGGATTATTGCCGCAACAAATGTCGATCTGCGCGAGAAGGTGCGCCAGGGTGGTTTCCGCGAGGATCTCTATTACCGCTTGAAGGTCGTTGAGATCATGCTGCCGCCGCTGCGGGAGCGCCAAGAGTGTATCCCGCTGCTTGTTCATCATTTCCTGGTGAAATTCAGGGAAAAACTGGGCCGGAAGATCCACAACATCTCGGATCAGTCCATGGAGATCCTGATCCGTTACTCATGGCCCGGCAATGTCAGGGAATTGCGCCATGTGATAGAGCGGGCCTGTGTGCTCTGCCATGGGCCCACCCTGTTGCGTGAGCATTTCCCCGCTGAGTTGCTCGACTCTGTGCAGCAGGGTTCCGACACAAAGCGAAAATCCCAGCAGGTTAAACAACTCAAATCCGCCACTCCGTCGGTGGTCAGCCTTCTCAGTGAGGAGGAACTGCTCCGTCAGGTCATGCTCCAGGCCGGCGGCAATAAGTCCAAGGCCGCAAAACTTCTGAATGTTGACCGCAGCACCCTCTACCGCAAGATGAAACGCTACTGCATAACCTGAAAAGATCCTTTCCACTTCCCCTGCAACAGCGTGTGAAAATGTAGCAAAAGTGTGGCAAATATGTAGCGCCACATTGTGGTATTTGTGATGCTACACATTTGCACGCCTCGCCAGATTTTCATAATCATGTCATAATATACTGTAATAATTTAATTATTATCTATTTGCGCGACCTCCTTGTGTGGCAAGTCGTTGTGGCAGGGGCGGGCACTCGGTTGAAGGTGCAGGATGTGCGGGAAATGGAGGCAGGGAATGACGTTAATAGTATGAAATTGCTATTATAAAATATTTATCCTCCGACTATTTCAATCTGGCACTGTTGCTGCAAGAAAGGAGGTGTGAACAACAGGTGCTTCTTCGGAAGTGGACAGGTTCCGGAAAGGAAAAATACAAGAGCAGAAAGGAGAGCGAGATGAAAACAATGACTACAGCAACCAAAACAGGCAGTGCCGCAAAATCAGATGTACGGGTTGACGATCAGCTCTATAAGGTTGGAGTGGCAGTCATTGGTATCTCTTCTTTGGCAATAGGGCTTTGGGCGGCCGCCTGTATCGTCTCCGGTATGATCAACAGTGGTGGACCTATCTCCCTTGTCATGAATTGGTTTAACGCTGTTTCCGGAAGTCTGCTCTAATCGCGGGGGTAAGGTCATGAAAAACACCACTCAGGTACAACGCAAGAACAAGGTCGATGCCGGTGAGATAGCGGGCGTCGGGACTGAGGTTTCGAAAGTGAGTGTAAGCGTGGTTGCAGTCTTCGGGGTCATCGTCGGACTCTGGAGTCTGGCTTCACTGGTGGGCGGCCTTGTGGCCAGCGGCGGGCCATTGGCCCTGGTGGGCAACTGGTTCAAGGCAGTCTCGGGGATGTAGGCTTGATGGCGTCGTAAAAAGCCCGATCTCCTTCGTTGTAGGTTTTTGGCGGGTTCTCGACATACTAGGTG
>JAUYSF010000003.1 GCA_030696435.1 Desulfoprunum sp.
TTACAAATGGAAATGGAGAAGAAAGGTTGCCGTTTCTTGCTCGATGGCACCAATGTCGATGATCTGCAGGCTGAAAGACCAGGCCTGAAGGCCCTGTGTGAACTTGGTGTGCTTACCCCCTTACGTGACTCGGGCCTTACAAAAAATGAGATCCGCCTTCTGGCAAAAGAGGCAGGTCTTACCAATCACGATCTGCCTGCCAATTCATGTCTGGCCACACGGATAGCAACAGGCCATCCAATAGAGCAACATGAACTTGCGAAAATCGAAAGAGCTGAAGACTTTTTATCGGACCTGGGATTTACCGGATGCCGGGTGAAACCACTTGCGGGATATGTTCATATCATTATTCAAGACAAAGATATTGAAAGATTTTCAACATTTATTAATCGAAAGGCTATTCAGCAGAAAATGTTACATATCGGACTTGGAAACGCATATCTTGGCATTATTGGACGTTGAACCCCTGAGATTCAAAGACAAAATTATTGAGAATTGAGACAATTTAGTCCTTGCTTCTGCTGTATGATTCAATTAAGGTGCGGACGTTGAATCGTAAAACCTTGAATATAAAGGGTTGTAAGAGATTATTACGAAGATCAATCAAAAGAAAAATTTGATATTTTTCTTTTGACAATTGAAAGTAGTTTGATTAAAGCATCAACACAGGAGAAGGGACAAGTTGTCCTGTTACTAAGCAAAGAATGATCTTAGCAGGGAGGAATTCATGAACAAGAAGGAACTTATTGAAAGCATTGCCAAGGCCGCTGACATTAGTAAAGCCGCTGCTGAAAAAGCATTGAAAGGTACACTTGATACGATTCAAGTAGCTTTGATGAGCGGTGACAAAGTCACCCTCGTAGGTTTTGGCACATTCTCTGTTTCAAAACGCGAAGCACGTCAGGGAAGAAACCCACAGACCGGAAAGGCAATCAAGATTCCAGGAAAGAAAGTTGCTAAGTTTAAAGCAGGTAGCAAATTGATAGAAGCTGTAAACAACAAAAAAGGAAGCAAATAGATACACGTTGTTTTGCTCAGTGCTACTCGAATATGATCTACTAACACTGTTTTTTCACCTGATGCTTGCAGCAAGAACGTCAAATCATCGCCCCTCAGATAAAACATACTGAATTCAGCTCATTGTAGGGTGTAACTTACTGTTCTAAAAAGCCGGGAGAATGATAAGGGCAGGAGAAGCATGCCTGGTAAAATTGTGTTTAAAGGCCGTTCCTTGAAAGGGACGGCCTTTTTTTATTCATGAAAAGACTTCGATCAGGATATACTACAGGGGCATGTGCCGCAGCAGCGTCGAAAGGGGCTGTCTTGCTTCTCCTTGGAAAAGAACCCGTCTGTGAGGTAGACATTGCCTTCCCGGACGGAAAAAGGGTGAGCTTTGTGTTGGCCCGATGTAGCTGGCTTAACGAGCAGAAAACGACGGCCTGCTGTTCGGTTATCAAAGATGCCGGAGATGATCCGGATGTGACAAACGGTGCCGAGATCGTTGCCTCTGTGTATCGCCAATCCTGCGAATTTTCTCAAGGTGCGAACCTGATAATTATTGGCGGCAAAGGGGTTGGAACTGTCACGAAACCTGGGCTTGCTTTGCCCGTCGGATCACCGGCAATAAATCCTGTTCCTCGGCAGATGATCGAGCTGGCAGTCGCCGAGGCTATAGCAGTTTCACCAAAAGAGTGTTTAACAACAAACCTTGTAGTGACTATTTCCATACCTAATGGAGAAAAACTTGCCGAGAAGACCCTGAACAAACGGCTGGGTATTTTAGGTGGCCTGTCCGTGCTCGGCACGACGGGTATTGTGGTACCTGTTTCAGCGGAGGCCTGGACCGCGACAATTTCAGCATCAATTGATGTAGCTCGGGAATGTGGCGTGAAAGAGCTTGTTCTATCGACGGGCCGCACCTCAGAGCGGGCAATGGAGGAGCATTATGGTTTTCCCGAAGAGGCCTATATCATGATGGGTGATTATCTGGAATTCTCACTTATACAGGCAGCAGAACGAGGTTTTGCTAAAATTCATCTCGCCGCAATGTGGGCAAAAATGCTCAAGGGAGCCTTGCATACCCCTCAAACCCATGTCAGACACGGCGCTCTTGACGTTGAAAAAGCCATAGTCTTTCTCAAAAAAATCCAAGCACAGCATAACACTCTTGCCTACTTGCAAGGTTCAAACACCGCCCGTGAAGTATACGAGCGATTGGTAGCCCATGGTGCACTGGACCTGATACACGCTGTCTGCCAGAGTGCAAAGGACTATTATCAATCTGTATCGGGACTTCAGGTTCAGGTCTATCTGGTACATGCATCCGGTAAAATTGTGGACTCTGCCTGAAATTATCTGATGCCTAAGCATATAATTCATCTCATCGGCGTAGCCGGAAATTCTCTTGCGAAGAAGGATTTTGACTTCATTAGCACCTGCTCGGCCATTTTCGTTTCAGATAGAATGCGACCAGTTATTTTGGCAGGGTTACCGGACTACCCCTCGTCCCGGATCTTTTCCATTCTTCCTCTGAAGGCCGCACTTTTGGCAATGAAAGACGGCTTGATCCGAGGTGATGTTGCTGTTCTGGCTAGTGGCGATCCTCTTTTTTTCGGTATCGGAGCACTTATCAGTAAGCATTTCGACACCGGACAACTGCGCATAACTCCGGCAGTCTCGTCAATGCAACTGGCTTTTGCCCGCATCGGTGTGGCATGGCATGATGCGACATTTTTGAGCCTGCATGGCCGGGAACGCATCCATCTTGCAGGCCGAATTCTGTCTTCCTCAAAAATCTGCATTCTCACTGATGGCCAGAATACCCCGACAGATATCGCGCAAGAACTCTTGGCTGAATTTACACCTGAACAGATCCGAGGCTGTCGGTGTTTTGTCGGTGAAGATCTGGGCTCCGACAAGGAGAGGCTTACTCACGGCCCCCTCAAAGTAATTGCCGAAATGCAGTTCAGTGACCCCAATGTTATGATTATTCTTCAGGATATCATGAAAAAAGAGGATGACCCCGTTTTTGGCCTGCAGGAGCATGACCTACGACATAGTCGTGGACTCATCACCAAAGATGAAATCCGGGCCGCAGTCATTCACGCCCTGGCCCTTCCTCGGAAGGGGGTCTTCTGGGATATCGGTGCCGGTTCGGGATCAGTAAGTGTTGAGGCTGCAAGGCTTGCAGCTCACCTCGAAGTCTACGCTATAGAGAGATATGACGAGCAATTTTCTCATATCACCTCTAACCGTGAGAGATATTCGGTCTGGAATCTTGAGCCGGTAAAGGGCGAGGCGCCTGACATCCTTCATCGGCTCCCGGATCCAGACAGGGTTTTTATCGGTGGAAGCGGCGGCAATCTGGAGGGAATAATCAATGTTTCGGTGGACCGGCTCAAGGCAGGTGGCAGAATTGTGGTTACCGCGGTTCTTGACAAGACCTGCACGGATGCCCCGCAATATCTCTATGCACATGGCCTGGAAGTGGATATAAAAAGAATTGCGGTGAGCAGGCACTGTTATCCCTCAACCGAGACCACGGAACTCAATCCCATAGCAATTATAACAGGTCGAAAATGCAAGGTGTTGTAAAACAGAGAGTTGAGATGACTCAAGAAACCAACGGGCAGAAGGTGTGTTTTGTAGGTGCAGGGCCTGGTGATGTGGATCTGATCACCGTCAAGGGAAGACAACTGCTCGATGCGGCCGATTGTATCATCTATGCCGGAAGTCTGGTGAATCCGGAGTTGCTCAGTGGTTGCCGAGCGATCATTCATGATTCATCGCTCCTGAACCTTGATGAAATTATTGGAATTATTCATAAAGCGTGGAAAGAAGGAGGCTTAGTCGTCCGATTGCATACCGGGGATCCGTCAGTCTTTGGGGCCATTAAGGAACAGATGGTCCGGCTTGATGCCTTGTCTATTCCTTACATGGTGGTCCCCGGAGTCAGTTCGGCCTTTGCCGCTGCGGCAAGCCTTAGGGCGGAACTGACCTTACCTGAAATAGCCCAGACGATAATTATCACCCGTCAAGAAGGAAGGACACCGGTCCCGGAACGAGAAAAATTAAAAAATCTGGCTGTTCATCAAACAACAATGCTCATTTTCCTCTCAGTTGGCATGTTGTCCAAGGTTGTGGAGGAACTCCGGGGAGGAGGCTATACTGAAGATACTCCCGTCGCCGTGGTTGAACGAGCAAGCTGGCTCAATGAACGAATTGTGCGCGGGACACTGGCCACTATCTGCCGGCTCGTCACAGATGAGGGAATAACCAAGACAGCCATGATCTGCGTCGGAGCAGTTTTTGCTGATCTGCCGCCGCAGACCGTTTCAAAGCTGTATGATAAACATTTCAGCCACGGCACAAGGAAGGCAACACATGACTAAAGGACTCTTGGCGGTATTCACGGGAAACGGTAAAGGAAAAACGACTTCCGCCCTCGGCCTTGCCTTCAGGGCTCTTGGACATGGTCACAAAGTTTGTGTGATCCAGTTTATCAAAGGAAACTGGATCAGTGGCGAACAAATCATGGCCAAGTCTCTCTCGCCACTGCTGGATTTCCACGTCATGGGCAAAGGTTTTACCTGGCAATCCGACAATTTGGCGGAAGATACGGCCCTGGCGCAAAATGCCTGGAATTTTGCCGTCCAGGTTATCGAACAGAATCAGCATCATCTGGTTATCCTCGATGAACTAACCTACCTCATTCGATATAATATGATTTCTGAGCAGGAGATTGTGCAAGCCCTTTCTCGCCGACCTGCAGAGATGCATATTGTGGTGACCGGCAGACATGCCTCGAATGAACTCCTTGAGCTGGCGGACCTAGTCACCGAAATGGTGGAGATAAAACATCCCTATGCGTCTGGAATTGCCGCGCAAAAGGGCTTTGATTTCTAATCGGGGTTCGGTACATGATCACAAGGTACCGAAGTTCAGACCTCTGGAGATGATGATGGAAGATTTCGAGACAATACTTGCTGAATCTGTGAAAATACACGGCCATGTCTGTGCCGGCCAGGTAATCGGGGTCCGCATGAGCCTTTTGGCCCTGCAATCCATCGGCATCGAAGATCCCAAGGGAGCCGATAGAAAAAAACTCTATGTGCTGGTGGAAATCGATAGATGTGCCACAGATGCAATCCAGTCGGTAACCGGCTGCAGTCTTGGCAAACGATCGATGTACTGGCAGGATTTTGGCGTAATGGCCGCTACCTTTGTGAATCTTGAAACCGGCAAAGCAGTGCGGATCACCGCCAGAGAGGAGTCACGGGCATTGGCTGATACATATTGCAAGGGGATTGACAATAAATATACCAGGCAGCTCGAGGCCTATAAAGTAATGCCCGTAGAAGAGTTGTTTCGGATCGAACTGGTCCAGGTGGAGATCCCGGCCGAAAATCTGCCGGGTAGACCTCAGAGGCGAGTCCAATGCGAATCCTGCCGTGACTGGGTCCAGGATAATCGTGATGTGGAGAAGGATGGCAGGGTACTCTGCCGTGGTTGCGCCTATGGAAAATACTATACGGTTGTTGGCTGAGCATCTTCGTGCTGCACGACTCCGATAGCAAGAAAAGATCTGTTTTAAGATATTTCAATAATAATATCAACATACGCACCAAAAAAGCTGTTGAGCCTTTGTCGGTGCACGAGAGGGAATAGATGATCACACTTCTTGATTATGGTGCTGGCAATGTCCGCAGCATCAGGAATGCCATTCGAAAACTTGGCTACGAAGTACAGGATGTCAAAGATCCTGAAGATATCCTCAAGGCAGAAAAGCTGATATTTCCAGGTGTCGGCAGTTTTGGTCTGGTTATGGACCGGTTGGCTCGGGATGGTTTCGTTGCCCCCCTGCAAGAGCGTATACGCCAAAACAGACCGATGTTGGGAATATGTATCGCGCTTCAGGCCTTCTTTGAGGGCAGTGAAGAGTCTCCAGGAGTCCCCGGCCTTGGCATTATTCCCGGAATGGTCAAGAGATTTACCGGACCGGGGCTGTCTGTTCCGCAGATTGGCTGGAATGGGATTGTTCTGCGCAAGGAATCACCACTTTTCACCAAATACGACGGTGAAAAACTTTATTTTGTCCATTCCTACCGCGCAGTTCTTGAAGAATCGAGCCGGGAATGGATCCTGGCGACTACTGCATATGGTGGCGAGTTTGTCTCGGCTATCGAAAAGGGAAATATCACCGCCTTTCAATTTCATCCGGAAAAGAGCGGCAAGGCCGGCCTGAATATCCTCAATAATTTCCTTGGACAGCGGCAGGAGGCCATTCACATGACCAGCCATGTCTCCCAAGATATCTGCAGCACCCAGCTTGCCAAGCGGATAATTGCCTGCCTCGATGTTCGCAGCAATGACGCCGGCGATCTGGTGGTGACCAAAGGTGATCAATATGACGTCAGGGAAGAAGGAGAGGTGCGCAACCTCGGCATGCCCGTCGATCTGGCCCGGCGTTATTACGAAGAAGGTGCGGATGAGATCACCTTCCTAAACATCACGGGATTCCGTGACTTTCCCCTGCAGGATCAACCCATGCTCGAGGTCCTGCAGCGAACTTCCGAATATGTCTTTGTTCCTCTGACCATCGGTGGCGGCATTAAATCCTTCACCGCAACCGATGGCCGGCACTATTCGGCCCTCGATGTCGCAACCGAATACTTTCGCTCCGGCGCCGATAAAATATCTATCGGCAGTGATGCAGTTTATGAGGTTGAAAAATTCCTGGCTGCGGGGAGAAAATCAGGCGAGAGCTCCATCGAACAGATTTCCATCGTCTACGGTGCCCAGGCAGTGGTCATCTCCGTTGATCCCCGCCGGGTGTATGTCATGAGCCCTGACGTTACCCCCCACACCACAGTGCTCACGACATTGCCAGGACCGAATGGCGAGAGATACTGCTGGTATCAATGCACGGTTAAAGGTGGTCGGGAAGGGCGCGATATCGATGTCGTGCAGTTGGTGACGGCCTGCGAACAACTTGGGGCGGGGGAAATATTGCTCAATTGCATAGACCGGGATGGCACAAAATCCGGCTTTGATCTGGAATTGATCAGGATGGTGAAGAGTGCTGTGTCCATACCTGTTATTGCCTCAAGCGGCGCAGGAAATGCAGAACATTTTATCGAAGTCTTTACGGAGACGGGTGCCGATGCGGCCTTGGCCGCAGGGATCTTTCACCGTCGTGAGGTGTCTATTGCCGAGGTTAAACAGGCCGTGGCTGCCGCAGACATTGAGGTCCGTTGAAGTTGATACAGTGTTTGGCGAACAGAGGAATAAGCTTTGCCAGAGGAAATTGGGAGTTCTACCTTGCCGGTAATCAGGTTAATTGACCATTGGATTGAATCGCAGGCTACTGAGAAATTGCTCGCCTTCCTTATGAAAAGAGGGGGATGCAGCGGAGGAGAGGGAGCGTTCCATATAATACATATCTATGCCATCTTGCGGTGATTCGGGATGCATACAGAGAATCCCGGTTTTTTCCACCCGAAAAAACGTTTTGCCACTGGCGCTTTGCCCCCCATGATCTTCGAATGTATTACTGTAACGAACACAGAAAGGTGAAAGCTTATCAATATCTGCATAACGGAACTCGATATTGCGATAGCCTACCGGAGGCTGACGGAACTCTTTGCGACTTTTTACATACTCGTGAAAATCTTTCGTCAGGCGAAAGGCTTTATCTACATGGATTTCCGTGGCTTTTGTATAGATTGAATAGAGCTGTGGCTGGGTCTTTTTGAGATAATACAGGCTGTCTTCCTGATGTCTTTCAAACCACCCTTTCCCCGGCGGAGGAGTGATTGAAAATCCCATGGTACTTTGCCGTGGGGCACAATCGGTGACGGGATAATACTTGCTGCCCGAGAGCGCACAGCTGCTCAGAAATGCTGTGCAAATCAGGCAACAGAAATATAATGAGTTCAATGCAGACATGAAAACCGGATACCTCGAAGCTATAATTAT
>JAUYSF010000010.1 GCA_030696435.1 Desulfoprunum sp.
GTAGCGGAAATGGATATGGTTCTCAGCGATTTGAGGACCGGGGATACTCATCCTATTGAAAGAGTTTTTTCGGAAGAACCAATCACGGCCAAGGCACTGGCCTTAAGCCTCGATACGGATGCCGACGATCTTCTCAGCCTGCCCTGTGGGCAACTTTCCCTGCTGATAGATCAAGTCAAAGCGTGCAACCCTTTTTTCGTGCGGAGGATGGGAAAACTGGCGGCCATCCTGCAAACCATGGCCAGGGAAAATACAGAGGAAATAGAGGCACAGACAGCGCCCTTACCATCCTCCGCCGAAATATCTGCCGGCTGATCATGATCGGGCACCATCAGATACATACTTATCCGTTTTCCATGTATCTGATGGCTATCGAAGAACACAATACCAGGAGTAAATTATAATGTCTGACTACAAGCAAACCTACACCCTCCAGGCGAAATACGAAGGCAAGGGGGAACTGGGACAATTCAACCGTGATCTGGCTGCTCTTGGCAAGATCGATGCTTTTTCGAAGCTCGAAGCGCAGATCAGTAAAACTGAAACCGCCCTTGAAGAGGCAGAAAAAAAGGCCGCTGCATTAAAAGCGGCCATGGAAAAAGGCGCCACCGGAAAGGCAGCAGCTGACTATTCTCGAGCGGAGGCAGAGGTTAAAAAACTCAGCACCGCCTTGGAAATGCAAAATGCCAAACTTGAACAGCATGCGGCCAGTCTTAAAAAATCCGGGGTTGATATTCGAAACTTATCCATCGAAGAAAAACGGCTGGCCACCACTGCCGAACAGACAGGCAAGGTATTATCTGCCAGGCAAATACTTGGCGTGAAGTCGACAAAAGAAATAAAAGCAGAAGTTGAAAAACTGCGTGGAGCCTATGAGACATTAAGAAAATCAGGCACTTCAAACGCAAAAGATATCGCTACTGCCCAGGTTGCCTTAAAGAGAAGAATCGCTGAAGTAAGAGGGGAAACGAGTGGGCTCGATAATAATTTTAGAAAACTCGGGTATACGATACTCGGGGCCTTGTCTATAAGAGCAGCGATCTACTATGCAAATCAGGTTAGGCAAATAGCCGATCAGTATCAGAATATGAACGCTCGTCTCAAGCTTGTTACTGATTCTTCGGAGGATTTTAAAAATGTGCAGGCCGAACTTTATAAAACCTCCCAAGACACCGGCACTGAGTATGCCGCCAATGCCAATTCGTATGCTAAACTGGCGGTATCTCTCAAGGGCGTAGGAGCCAAGAGTGAAGAGGTGCTGAAGATCAATGAGTTGGTCAACAAATCGCTAATCGTCAATGGCTCCAGTACCGAGGAAGCGTCCTCATTTATGCTGCAGTTTGCCCAGGCCATGGGATCAGGAGTTCTGCAGGGTGATGAGTTCCGGGCAATGATGGAATCAAACGGCTATTTTGCGCAACTCCTGGCGAAGGAACTCGGGACCGATATCGCCGGACTGAGACAAATGTCCAAGGCTGGAGAACTCACCTCAGATGTGCTGCGGGCCGCCTTCCCGAAGATGGCAAAAGAGATCAACGCGGCATTTTCCACGATTCCACCTACCACCCAGCGGGCTCTTACCTCTCTTCAGAACGCCTTTTACCGGATCATTGACGATTCCAATAAATCAAGTAATGCCACCGGGCGAATTTCAGCGGAAATAATCGGACTGGCCCAAACCATCGATCAGAACAGAGAAGGAATTGTTTTTTTGTTCACTGAAATGATCAATAAGGCTGGATGGGCGGCGAATAAGATTGGTGAAATTGGATCGGTCATTGCCGGGACCAAGGCAATCTTAAGTGGTGATTTGGGATTTAAAGAGGCTCTATCCTTTAAGACTGCGGCGGAGCTCAACGTTTGGCTAAAAGCCAACATCAAAGAGATAAAAGCCACGAGCGTTTCTTATAATGAAAACGCGACGGCGGCAAGTGGCTCGTATAATAAGGTTACAGCAGCTGCCACCTCGTCGGCGGACAAACAGAAAAAAGTTACCGGTGAAGCCCTCGACAAGATGAAGGAGGACTATAAAAAATACGCCGATGACGTAAAGAACCTGCAGGATGATATGGCCCGCAGGCAACAATCTGTCGCTGAAAGGTTGCGAGAGATGGATCGTTCCGGCATGTCAGACTCCAGCGCTTGGAATGATCGGAAGGCTCAAGCTGAAGAATACGCTGCTGCCGCTAAGAAAGTCGCTGAAGAATCAAAAAGGGCCTTTGCAGCAGGAGATCAAACAACCGGCAAAAGCAAGGCCGAAGAAGCCGTTGCGCTTTTGGATAAGGCCGGAGAGGCTGCCGCTGATCTCAACAGAGAGGTCAGTAATGGAGATACGGTCATCTCCACTCAGGGACAAAACCTTGCGATAGCTAGAGGAATGGTCCAGGAGTATGCCACGACGGTAAAACAAGTACAGACAGAACTAAAATCGGCCCTGGAGCAAGGTGCTCAGGCACTCGATATCAAGAGTGGCGGGCAGCTTTCCAAAGAATTGCCGGAGATAGCCAAAGCATTCGGTGATCTGAAAGATACGGCAGTCAAGGAAGTCGGCATTATTAATGAAGAAATAAAACTCGTCGGTGGAGTGTGGGTAAATGTTAACACGACCGCTAAAGAGGAATCAGACAAATCTACAGCCCACCAAATAGCCAACATTAAAAGGGTTGCGGCTGCAGCTGCAGCGATAGAAACAACCACCAGCACCTCAGGTGGCGGATCAGGCGGGGGTTATCGCCTCGGCGGCTTGGTCAGCGAAGTGCGGATGGCTATGGGTGGCCCGGTCGGCCCGGCTGTGAAGATGGCCACCGGCGGAAACGTATTCCGCAATATGTTGTCCGGAGGCTGGTTTCCTGGATACGGCGGCGGAGATCGACGGCACGTCATAGCGGAAGACGGTGAATACATGTTTGATAAACACCGGGTCAAAGATGCTGGGCTCAATACCGTCAGGGCTTTTCATGCCGGTCGGTATGATATTGTTATCGCCGAGTTGATGAAACGAATGCGGATGAACACCATGGAGAGTGTCTTCAGCCGAATCCCAACCATGCAGTCTGCCGGACCGCAATATATGCAGAATGGCGGGGAGGTGACTGGTGGTGGCACCTCACACTATAACCTGACTGTAAACTTTTCCGGTAACACCTCAGCGCCCGTACAACAAACCGGCAGACAGTTGGCGGAAACGGTGTTGAGAGAGTTGAAGGCAATGCATCGAAGAAGCAGTTGACCCACCTTCCGGGGTTTCTGTTGGACCGGCACAACAACAGACCAGAGGGCCATCAGGCGGATATTGGGCCAGCGTAAAAAGGAATTTGTTGGGAAGGGCTTAGCCAGCCCTTTGAGTTTGTTCATCACATATTACTCAAGAAAACGGTCGGGATTACATGGTGAGTGCCCGGAATAATCGCTCCTAAAACCCCATGTGTCGGCGGATCTCACTCCTGTAAGATAAGTAATTTTGAGGGCGCGGCCGGCTCGGGCCATCTATAGAAATAGATGGCCCGGTTATTTTTTCCAACCACAACAATGAAGCGAAAACCACCGAAAAGACATTACCCCGACACAAATCGGGCCACGGCCTTTACCACCACGATTTTCTGCAGGCTTCGATACAAATCCAGGCTTGCTGGTTTGAAAGAATAAAATGTATTGCTGTATGATTATCCAGCCAGTTTTCTCTTTTTGTTGACTTGTAAAGTCACAAATGATACGCTTTATTTGTCAACTTAAAATTACCAAGGAGAATACAAATGGACCGACACAAACATATATCATTCAGAAAGGATTGGGAAATTGACAATGAATGCGCATATATGCTTGGCGAGTGTGGCGCTTATGTTAGCGCCTTAACTGACATACCTTTAAAGCCGGAGTATAGAGACAAAATGCTCCGCATTTCCCTAATTAAAGGAGCCCAAGCAACTACGGCAATTGAAGGAAATACCCTCAGTCAGGAAGAGATTGAAAAACTGGATGAGGGGTGGAAGCTTCCACCAAGTAAAGAGTACCTCGAAATTGAAGTTAAGAATATCCTTGGGGCATTCAATGAATTACTTCGCGAGATCGTGGTAAATGGGACGGTCCGCATTGTCACACCGGACCTCATTAAAGAATTTCACAAGATGATCGGGCAAAATCTTGGAGCACATTTTGATGCTATCCCGGGTAAATTCAGAGATGATAATCGCGTAGTCGGTACCTACCTAGCCCCAGATTATAATTATGTCCCAGAGTTAATTGACAAACTGTGCGAGTGGTTAAAGAGGGAATTTCACTACAGCGATGGCCAGAATTTTCATACCTCTGTTCTTCAGGCTATTATTACTCATGTGTATATTGAGTGGATACATCCATTTGGAGACGGAAACGGCAGGACCGGCAGGCTTCTTGAGTTTTATGTATTACTGAGAACCGGGCTACCGAATATCGTCTCGCATATTCTGTCAAACTTCTACAATCAAACCCGACAGGAATATTATCGCCAACTTGACCAGGCCCGTAAAAAAAGCAATTTGACTGGGTTTTTAAAATATGCCGTGCAAGGATTTCGTGATGGTTTGAGAGAGAACCTTAGCGTGATCCAGGAGAGTCAGTTTATAATATTCTGGCAAAATTATATATATGAGGCTTTTTCTGATATCAAATACACCAAACGAGAGGCATTCAAGAGAAAAAGGGATTTAATCTTGGATATGCCTATCAACCAGGAGTTTGATGTCGATCAGATAATTGATCTTACACCAGGTGTGGCACGGAAATATGCCAACGTCAACAGAGCGACGGTATTAAGAGATCTGAAAGAATTACAAGACCTCAACCTCTTAAGCAAGGTTGGTAGAAAATACACAGCCAACACGAAAATACTGAAGGATATGATGCCCAGCAAAAAGGCATGATGGGCCATTTAAATGGCGTCTCTTACCTCCTGTAAGCTTCAATACAAATCCAGCCATGCCTTTACCGCTTCGGTTTTCTGTGGGCGCAAGAGACACCGGCCAGGGATAGGACCACTCTTTGGTCAATAGAGCTGAGGTTCATCGACCAGGTCAAACAGCAAGCCAAGCACCAAATTCAGGCTGCCCGGTGAATCTGTTTTACTGATCAGCCGTGATGGATCCGCTCAAAACCATGCTCAATCATCACCACCCGGCCCGATCACCATGTCAAGCGGCCCAACTGACGGGCAACCAAGTGTGGCGCTTCACTGAGCATCCTTGATGCGTTCCCGCCAGCAGACCGCTAGGACTTCGGAGGGCCGTGCCCAAGGCAGAGGCCAGTACAAAGAAGAAATTCGGCCACAGCCCTTTCATCACCCCCGGTATTCCGTCCACTGGTGCCAACGGGACTTTCTGAAGGCTTCGACAAAACGCCGGCCTGATCGATCGCTGTAACCTTAATCCGGCCATGGCCTTCATCACCAGGATGTTCTTCAGGATCAGACAGAAACACCACGCTACCGATGAGAAGGAAAAAATAAATTCAGGGGTCGCGAGGTAGTAAGAAGTAGGATACATCTCTTCCGGATCGGCTAGGATGGCCCCCGAAAAGCAGATACCGTGTCTGTCTGCCGATCCGGTTTTTCAATTCACGGGTGACCTGACGGAGGTTGCGAGGATGAAAGAATTTGAAAAATGGGAAGGAATATCTTTGGCTGATGCCGCTATAAAAACCGACAAAACGGAAACCGAGCTGTTGCGAGATACTGTAAGAGGCAAATTGACGGCATGGGTTTGGGCCGAGTCGCTGTTGACTACCACCGGGACAGAGGAAAAAGGCTGGTTGAAAGTTCAGGCTTCAGCAATCAAAGAACTGATTGATTCTGAATCTGTCTTTGTCGGCAATTTTGTGACACCAGATGGAAGGGAGGTGATATATGCGGAAAAAAGCTATAAATACGACCCTGCTGATCAAGATTATTCATCCTATGACGACATGATGAATAAGGCCCGGTACGAGCATGACTACGACAAGTCTTTGAGGGGAGGGAGAACCATTCTGCCTCAACCTGAGTATTATTTCGATCAGACATACCAGAAAATGGAACTTCTCCTCAACAAGGAGTATTTACGTTTCTCCCCTGATGAAATTGAAAGAATGATTGAAAAACGTCTGTTACCCTATGAAGAGAATCCCTTGGCAAAGAATGAGGATTTGAAGAAAAAACCCAAGCCTGATGATTCTTGGATAAAAGTGAAAACGTGGGAGAAAATCGCTGATTTTTTGGAAGTATCCATAACCACAGCCAAAAGACATACAATAAAAAAACGGATTAATAAACGATCTGTCATACAAAATAGAGGACAAGGGGGAACGAAAGTTTGGGCTTATGAGAACGACTTAAATGAAATTAAAAACAGACCAGCGAAAAAGATGAAAATCTTTAAGGTTAATTACCTTAAATAATTAAAAATAAACATCAACCATCAAAAAAACCCGATTTAACCTATAAAAGCAGATTTATTTTTCATCACCCTCCACCTCCTCGCCTTTTCACAAACCATCGTAATATGTCTTTATTACTACAATATTTGATATAGACACCCTTCCTTGATAAAATCGTTTTTTTTCATTCAGACAACCTATGTTTCTGTTTTTCCGATCATCTGTCTCCTTGTAACCCGATTTGGATATGTCCTGAAATTTTGCAGGCCTCTGTTTTTTTTGATAAACCCGAATCCGTACAAACATGGATCGCAGTGAATACAGGGTGATCGCTGAGGACACAAAAAAACCTAGACACTAAAGGCATTCGAGTGGAGGTCAAGCAGATGGGCGACAACACAATACAAAAAAAGAAGACACAGCCGATCAGGAAAATTGAGAATAGGGAAGAAGCCGTAAACCAGGATTCTCCCTGTTTACCGAAACAAAAAACTCGATTTATCCCAAAGCCGGAGGTTCTACACAGGATCGGTCGGAGTAACTCGGCGCTCTATCAAATGATTTCAGGCGGTTTATTTCCTAGCCCCTACCATCCACATGGGTGCAGAACGTCTTTGTGGTTGGAGTCAGATGTCGATAACTGGATCGCCGCCCGCCTCGCTGAAGCAGGTAAGGGGGTGGCGGCATGAATGCGGATGACTTGGCGAAGAATTTTAACCGTCCCGTGATTGGCACGCCGGAGGAATTGGACGATCAGGCCCGGGCCGATACTCGGCGTTATTTCAAAGAGGCTGCCGACGATATCAACCTTGAGATGGGCGAGGGAACGGCCCAGGCTCACCCAGAGTTGGTGGTGGCGTGGGCACAAATTCGCGGCCAGCGTCAGGGGAATTTGATGGTCTGCATGACCCTCCAGGAGGGCTTTTCGGTAATTTGCAACACCTTGGTTGAGTGCTCTGATGAGATTGCATACCTCCTCAAAAAGCTCAAAGAGGCCTTATAATGGCCGCCATGGCACTTTTCTTCTTGATTTCCCTTCGCTTCTCAGGTTACTTTGAGGGTGCGAACACTAGAAGGGCGGCATCCCGACGCCTAAAACAGGGATTTTTTTATATACCACCAAAAACAACATTGCCAGACTCAGTGTGGAGCCGTCGCGAGACCTCCAACGTCCTTCTAGGCGTTCGCAACACTGAATCTGGCATTTTACGTTTGGAGGTATCAAAATGAGCACTATCAGTCCAAAGCCCCTACCACTTCCAGTTTCAACCGCAGCACCCGAAACAAATTCCCCCGATTACCCCGCACCCAAGAAGCAAACAATCAGAACACAGTTTGTCGGCGGGCTGGCTTGTAGCGATACAAGCCGAGCCTTGGTCAGCTCGCTGAGGCCCGCCGACAATTTTTCCCCTGACCGCTGCCCCCATCCTTCGCCATGCAGCTTCTCCAGTCGCCGAGCAACCGAAAAGCAACACTCCAGAACACTCCCTGCAGGGGCTGATCGCCCCCAACAGCAACTCTCGGCCGGCGAGGAGGTGACGATATGAAGACTGCATCGGCTATTTTAACGTATGAATCTATCAATAATCTGGAAGGGGGTATCTCCCAGATAGACGATCTGCTAGCGCGGATTAATAACGTCAACTCAAATTTGATATCGGGTCGCCGTATAAACCGGACTACGGTTCTTACCACGCTTCATGATGCCGAAATACAACTGCA
>JAUYSF010000087.1 GCA_030696435.1 Desulfoprunum sp.
TGAACTCAGGCAACAACTTCAGGCCATCATGGACACGAATGCCATGATTCCGATCCACCTCAGCTGGTTCGACAAACCGGCGTCGATACGGACCGCAGATGGTGCCGAACGAAAACTGGAACAAGGGTTGCTCTTATTCACCCAACCATTATCAAGCCAAAGGGGTAACGTATGAAAGATGAAGGGAAAAACAAAAAATCGCCATTGAAGATTATTATTCTGGCAGTTGTCCTGCTCGGCCTTACCGGCGGAGGACCTGCTCAGGTGTGGGCAGTTGACACCGTTACAGTAGGGACCGCTTCCACCACGGTAACGGTTACCGACGTTACCACAGCCGATGATCCTCAGCCCAGCGAAAGCTATTATGCAAATCCGGCCCAGGCAGCGCATGCATCCCAACTTGCCGAGCAATCTGCCTTGACCAACCAGGAGGTACAGGATGCTTCCCAGGCGGTTGATGCCGCTCAGGTAGGTGTTGATGCTGCTCAGGCCGAGCTTGATGCCCTGAAAGCCGGCACGCCTACAGTAGAGGAGATAACCGCCGCAGAGCAGAAACTTGCCGCGGAAGAGCTCAACCTTGCCTCCTTGGAAAAGGCCTATTCCAAGACCCTGGAAGAGGCCACCGGAGTGGCCGCGCCGGACATTTTGGCCATGCGAACTTCCGGATTGGGTTGGGGTGAAATCGCCCATGAACTTGGCGTCCATCCCTCAGCCCTCGGTCTTGGTCATAACAAGTCTGCCAAAGCAACAGGCATCACAGGGATCGAGGCGGAAGAACTGGCTGAGGCCACAGCCAGAAACACCACAAACGGCTTGTCAAAAGGACAGAGCAAGAACTCTCATTCCGGGATTCATGAACCCGGTACGGGGCTTACCTCCCTTGATTCAACCGATACGACCACATCCGGCAAATCCAAGGCAGGGCGGGATACCGATGGCGCTAGCGGTGAAAAGGGTACAGCCGGCGGAAATAGCAATGGTAATAGCGCCGGTAATTCGAACGCTAGCGGTAATTCCAATAGCGGAGGAAATAGCGATAAAGGCGCCGATAGCGGCAATAGTGGCAGTAACAGCGGTGGTAACAGCAATGGTGGCGGCAACGACAAGGGTAACGACAACAGCAATGACAACGGTCATGGTGGCAGTGGTGGCAACGGTAACGACAACAGCAACGACAACGGTCATGGTGGCGGCAACGGCGGTGGTAAGAAGTAAGCAGCATTAAGGCAGTTGCCAGCTAAAACAGGCCGCCAATGAGCTAACCTGCTGATAATCAAAGTGATCGAATAAAATGAGGCCCGTCTCCGAGAGCTTAAGAAATCCTCTCGGAAACGGGCCTCCTCATTTTTAGTGGGAAGAGTTGCTCTAAACCTATCTCAGCTTGCTGCTCCCACCACCGTCAAGGCGCTGCACTTGTGGCGTCATCTCATGCTTGTCCTTCACGAACCTGAATTCACCCTCTTTCTCACTCCAACATTTCCTTTCTCAGAACGGCCTTCACCTGCTCGACCACGGCCTCGACCCGATCATTGAAGGCAAGCGCCCTGCTCTGCATATCGGCACTGAACTCGGAATCAGAAATCTGCTTAAGATTAATCTGGACATTGTAGAGGGCCCCGAGACTGGCCACAGCGGCGGTCAGGCCGGCCACCCCGGCATCGGAGAGGGAGTTACGATTGCCATTTTTGCTGGCCTGCAGGGCAAGCTCCGCTACTTCCAGCGATTTCTCCAGCACCGAGAAGGGCACCATGGTGGCCAGTTTATTGGCTGCCATCATCTGCTCTTCACGGTGGGTTTTCTCAGCCTCGGTCTTTTTCGGCAGACGGATGGCGGCCATCACCTCGTTGAAGGCGGCCGTATCCTGATCGATAGCCGCGATGAAGAATTGTTTGAGTTCCTGGGCTCGCACGGCCAGGGTTTCCATCTCTCCCCAGACCTCCTCATAACCTTTCTTACCAAAGGTCAGGTTGGCCACCATGGCCGACAGGGCTGCCGACAGGGCTCCAGCCAGGGCCGCGATACTGCCGCCACCCGGCGCCGGTGAATCGGAGGCAAGTTCATCGACAAAATCCTGCAGGCTCATCGAGGCCAGTTGCCCGGCCTCACGGAAGCGGTATTCGACAATCTTATGCTCCGGCTCAAAGGTCGCTATCTCACTCAGCCCCAGGCTCTGCACCGCCACCCGCACCAGTTCAGTCTCGCTGACGCCGCAGCTCACGCCCTGTTTCTGCAGAAAATGTCGGCCGCAGGCCAGCATCGCTTCAAGCGGAATCAGGCCGACAAGCTCACTACCGGTGACCCGCAGGCCGTATTCGGCTGCCAACCTCTCCGCCTCCTCGAAGACCTGATAGAGTGGGGTCGTCCGATAATTGAGGAGATTGATCGAGATCTGGGCCATATTGTACTCGTCGATATACCAGCCGACCGCCCGCACAGCCTTGAGCAGACCGGGGATGGTCTCCGATTCGCCTGTCTGCTGATTTTTGACGGTCCGTCCCTTTTCTCGCAGGCGACCGGCGATCTCCTTTGCCAGTCGGACATTGCGGGTATTGAGGTTGACATTGTAGGCGATGAGGAACTCACGGGCACCGATGACCGTCGCCCCGGATCTGGCATTAAAGGCGGCAGCGCCATAATCGGGCCGGAATTCCGGCCGCTGCAGTTTTTCCGCCAGCCCCTCGTACTCACCCGACCGCAACCAGGCAAGACTGCGGCGTTCCTCGGTCACCGCCGCCTCTTCGTAGAGATAGACCGGGATCTGCA
>JAUYSF010000177.1 GCA_030696435.1 Desulfoprunum sp.
CCGGCGAAAGACAACCAGTTGTTGAAGGCCATTTTGCGCGAAAAATTGGCAATTTGTTCCAGAGTTCCTACTATCTTCAGAAGAGGCTCTCACGCTGACGGTCAAAGATGGCACAAGGGGAGGTTCACATGAAAAGGTATCTACTGGGCACGATCACATTGCTGTCATTACTCATAGCTGCAGGCATTGTCCTGGGGAAAAATATGGAAGACAATATGAACACGAAAACTGACACACCATCCGTAACGGCAAAGGCCCTTTTTGCCGGAGGCTGTTTCTGGTGCATGGAAAAACCGTTTGAGTCACTCGACGGGGTGATATCCGTCACTTCCGGATATGCCGGAGGCAGCACCGAGAATCCAACGTATCAGAATTACGGCGAGGGCGGCCATACCGAGGTCGTGCAGATCATTTATGATCCGCAGAAGGTTTCGTACCAGAGACTGCTTGACACCTTCTGGCACCAGATTGATCCGACCGACGCCGGTGGCCAGTTTGTCGACCGGGGGCACGAGTATATCTCGGCGATCTATGTCTATGACAAAGAGCAGAAACAACTCGCCCAGGCCTCAAAAGAAAAACTGGCACAAAGTGGCGTCCTTGGCAAACCGCTCGTCACGGCTATCCTCGACGCCCCCCATTTCTGGCCGGCCGAAGGCTATCATCAGGATTATTACAAAGTGAATCCGATTCGTTATACATTCTACCGTTCACGCTCCGGTCGTGACGATTTCCTGAAGAAAACCTGGGATGGCGTACATCTCGACCTGGCAGGCGAACACCCCAAGGAGGATCTGAGAATGAAGCTGACAGAGCTGCAATACCGTGTCACCCAGGAGGAAGGGACAGAACCGGCCTTTGCCAATGCCTACTGGGATAACAAGAAAGCCGGGTTATATGTCGATATCGTCTCCGGCGAACCGCTGTTCAGCTCGCTTGATAAATTTGATTCCGGCACCGGCTGGCCGAGTTTCACCAAGCCTGTGGTCAAGGGAAACATCGTCGAGCGTGAAGACAAGAGCCTCTTTTCCGTCAGGACCGAGGTCCGCAGCAAGGCAGGAAATTCGCATCTCGGCCATGTCTTCAATGATGGCCCTCCGCCAACCGGACTGCGCTATTGCATGAATTCTGCGGCTCTGCGCTTTATCCCGGTTGAAAAACTGGCAGAATCAGGCTACCAGGAATATGAAGGGCTGTTCAAATAAGGGAGCATGTCGCCCCCGGCCGTGGACACACTGTCACGGGGGCTGCAAATCCACTGAAAATGCCTGAAGAAGCTGCAACCGCAAAACTCCACCGACACCGATGCTCTATCGAATCCTGACCGACCTGGTCGTGCTCCTACACCTGCTGTTCATCGTCTTTGTCGTCGCGGGCGGGTTCCTTGCCTTGTGGCAGCGATGGTTGAGCCTGCTGCACCTTCCGGCTGCGGCCTGGGGCGCATATATTGAATTTTCCGGCAAAATATGCCCATTGACACCCCTGGAAAACCATTTCAGCCGCCTGGCCGGCCAGCAGGGCTATGCAACCGGCTTTATCGAACACTATCTCATCCCCATCATCTACCCGGCGGGCCTGAGCCATGAGGTGCAGATAGTCCTCGGCCTGTTTGTCCTTGCCATCAATCTGGTCGTGTATGCCTTTGTCGTTCGCCATTATTATCGCCCTCCCGCCAAATGATCCATCTCCTGAAAGCCTGCTGCTGCGATCGGCACGCATGTCCTGGAGAGAAGAAATCTTGTGAAAAACAGCAGATTCCTTTACATCATAGATTCCATTGGCAAATATGATGTCATTCCGTTTCTCAATCAAAATGAGAACGCGAAGGCAAGCGAGCAGCAACGAGAGAATACATTGAGTACGGCGAGGAGCCGCACGGCGTAGCCGACAAAGTTAACGTTTGATAAACTCGTAAAAAGCCGCCACGAAGATCAAAGATGGCATTGGAATAAAGACTGATGAACGCTCACCCCTGCGAGACTATGCGCCACTCTCCCCTGACCATCTTGCGGGTCTTCATACCTTTTGCTGCGGCCTATTTCCTTTCCTACATCTTCCGGGTGGTCAACGCCGTTATCGCCCCCGACCTCATCGCCGATATCGGCCTCAGTCCGTCGGCTCTGGGGATGCTCACCTCGATTTATTTCATCTCCTTTGCCGCCTGCCAACTACCGCTGGGTGTTCTCCTTGACCGCTTCGGACCACGACGGACTGAGGCCATCCTTCTGCTCTTTGCCGGTGTTGGCGCCCTGCTGTTCAGCCGGGCCGAGAGCCTTACCGGCCTTGTTATCGGTCGGGCCTTTATCGGTTTCGGGGTTTCCTCCTGTCTGATGGCCGCCTTCAAGGCCTATACCCTCTGGATTCCACAGGAGAAATGGCCACTGATCAACGGTTTACAGATGGCGGCCGGTGGTCTCGGAGCCTTGGCCGCCACCTCACCGGTTGAAACTGCCCTCCGTTTCACCGACTGGCGCGGCCTGTTCTTTGTCCTGATGCTGGTCACCCTGCTGGCCGCCATCACTGTCTTTTTGATCGTCCCTGAAAAACCTGGGCCAGTTCAAGGAGAGAGCCTGCAGAACCAGTTGGGTGGCATACGGCACGTCTTCACCAGCAGCCGTTTCTGGCGCACGGCCCCTCTGACCACTATGTCCCAGGCAGCCTTTCTCTCCATTCAGGGCCTCTGGGCCGGGCCATGGCTCAGAGATGTCTCCGGATTGGCACGTCCGGCCGCAGCCGATGTGCTGTTCTGGGTTGCCATGGCCATGATAGCAGGCTTTATCATTCTCGGGACAGCCGCTGAACGCCTGCATCGCCTCGGTATATCCGTCCTGACCACAGCGGTGTCCGGCATGGGCCTTTTCATGCTGGTCCAGCTCCTGATCGTCTGCAACACAAATTCCTGGATCATGCCACTCTGGCTGGCCTTCGGCTTCTTCGGCACATCGGGCATCCTCACCTATGCCACCCTGTCGCAGAGTTTCCCGGTCCAGCTGTCG
>JAUYSF010000275.1 GCA_030696435.1 Desulfoprunum sp.
TTCATCGCCGGGACCCAACCGACCGATATAATGGACACCAGGGCTGAAAGTAAATCCTCCCTTGCTAAAATTGTGACACCAGCCGCCCGGAGCGTAGTGCTGCTCCAGAACCAGAACCGTTTGCCCAGCCCGTGCCAAGGCAAGAGCTGAGGTCAAACCACCAGAGCCGGAGCCAACTATGATTGTATCCGCGTCAAAGTCCGTTTTCTCGACCTCCTCTGTATGAGACAATTATAAAAACCGTCAAACTGCGACTTACCCCTCTATCTTCTGAATATTTACGACGTCCACACGCACCTTCACATCTCCGATAACGTCCTTCACTGTAACTTCAGGGTGATGATAGCGGTCATAATTCGGTGTTTTCTTGCCATATTGAATGGCCTCTTTGGGACACCACTGGATGCACGCCAGGCACTGCTCGCAGCGGTGCAACCATGTTGGTTTTTCTGCTGTCATGACAATATTGCCGACCGGACACACTTTTTCACAGATGCCGCAGCCATTGCATTTCTCATCTACCCAGAAACTCCCGTCCATCTTCGGGATCATATTAAACGTCATTTTATATATGGCGGTAAACAGGATCCTTTGCCACAGAGGCCCCTTTTCCATGGGAGCGATTTGTTTACCGGCGATACGGGGCGCCACCTCTTTGATTTTCCCTCTGGCCGCCAGATACAACTTGGCCAATTTTTCGGCAGACCCCGGACCACCCCAGGGGATGTAATTGCTCGGCAGCACGATATCAATACCCAGAGAAAGTCTGAGGCCCAAGGATGCCATGTGGTTCTGCAGTTGAATCAGGGTGCGCGATACCTGGCCGGCATTTACTGCCACGGCAAAGTAATATCTGCCCGGGTCCTTCTGCATCTTTTGCAAGAAATTCAGCACAAGGCTGGGTACGCCCCACATATGCACAGGGAAAATAAGGCCGATCGCCTCAGCCTCAACGATGGCATCCCCGTTCATCATCAGAGACATGGGGTACAACGTTGCATTGCCGAGCTCTGCCGCTAGAAAACGTGACGTCCATAACGAGTTGCCAGTGCCGGTGTAATAATATATTACTGTTTTCATTGGAGGTATCTTGACATTGGTAACGATTGATTCAGCCGCGTTGCTGCGTGGCGTCGGCTGCAAGCGATTATTGGGTGGTTCGTTGTGAAACTGATGCATACAAAACCCATTGTCTCCATATCGAAATCTTGTAAAGCGCCGAGACTCCATCTTCTGGAGCTACGGCTCGTATCACCTCAATACCAGGTTCTCTTTCGTGCCTCGAACCATATTTGTTGAGCAATTCTTCCAACGGTTTTGCTGTTTCATCGGAAACCACTAGATGCTCGATTTCTGTCGAGGCGTCCAAGAAACGATTGTCTTCAATGAATACGATTCCCTTTATAATTTTATTAACAATACGTTCCAACTCGTGTACGTAAATACGAAGCGCTGTTTGATCTTCCCGTGGACGATTCCACTTATCTTCGAAACCTGGGTAAATGCCGTCCTGGGGTATAGCGTCTCCTTTCATGATCAATCCAATGTAGCGATCGCGCTTCTTAGCTCGTCGGATGCGATCTTTCATATTTCGCCCCTTCGACGCATCCATAGAACGCAACGCTTTACGGTAGATTCCCTTTGCATTTGGGGCATCCGGTCCAATACAGAAGGCGATCCTTATTCCTAAATCTTCCTCTAAGCTCCCGTATTCCGCATTACATTTCTTGCAACTCGGAATCTTCCACTTCTCTATATCCGGCGGAGAATCTTCGGGATACCAACCCTTCGGAAAAACGTGATCCCATGTTCGTTTTTCGACATACTCTCCACAGTGAACGCACTTTCCCGGTCCGAGTTGCTTTGCCATTACAGTCTCTGATCCACCCAACGTCCGCGTTCACCGGGCCGCGGCGAACGACATTGATTTCAAAAACCGCGCGACCCGCGGCTCCGGGTGCAACATTTTATTATGTGCTGTTTTCCGATTCACCGAGCAAATCACGAATGACTTTTTCGGATTCGGTCAACAGAACTTCACCGTTTACAAACTCAGTCAATAGACTGTCAACCGCGGAAGTGGCACCGCGTTTTGCCTTGTTGAGGTCCGTGGTCATCCGTGGGAGAGCAGCCATTGTTGTCCGAAACTCGCTCATGGATTCTCTTGATGTCGCAAGTGCACCCCGTAACGACGCCACTGCCTCCAAACCCTCTTTGGCTTGTTGAACATTATCGTCGTATGAATTTAAATCAACCGACATCGTTGCCGCCTTGATGAACGAATTCATTCCTGTATTCATTGCATCGCGAAACAACGGAAGTTCTGCCTCGATGCGGGCAGTATATTGCGTCATGTCCGATGCAGCCTTTGCAATCAGCCGTTTCGCATCTTTTCGATTTGCGTTTCCTTGAGGATCTTTCGGCAATCCCTCCATTTCGGCGGTTCTATCGTTCATCTTCTGCCCGAGTTCTTCAGTTGCGGTTGCAATTCGTTGTGAGATTTCTGTTAGCTCCGCGAACTTGTCCTCAAACACCTCCATCAGATCGAGGATGCCCTCATCATCATCATTTTCTCTCAGCGCGAGCGCTTGTTTTTCGACATCGGCATCTACTGCGTCAGTGTTGTCGGTACGTTTTTTCCATGCCTGAACTTGGCGCGTCAGGTGAAGTCGTATGAGTTTTTCAAATTGCTCTATGCCATTGAACTGCCAGTACAATCCACCATCATCACCGAGGGAGTCGCGAAACGCGTTAACCTTCGTAAGTTGTTCGGGATCAAGTCGGCTGGGTGGTATGGCTTCGTCTTTGAAGTAAATCATCAGCTGAACGGCATCAGCATCGCTATCGTATCTGGCTTTTGCACGGTCGAACTCCTCGACCGTTCCGGAACCGGCGCGACCAGTGGGTGTCCCGTATCGACACCACATGATTCCGACGAACAAGTCGTAGTCATCTGGTATCTGCGCGTTGATGACGTCTTGTGCGTCGGCTCCCATGCCCGGGTACGCGTGCGTTTCCCATCGCACCAAGTCAAGTCGGACACCGAGCTCACGGCTCCACGTCACATTGAGTTCGCGGATGACATCCTCCAGTTTGCCGCGTTCTGCCTCAACGTCGCCGGGTGACGCAACGAATACCGAAAGTACATGTTCTTGACGTGCCATAGAATTCCATTTTGATTTGGGTAGATAATCGCGGTGCTGACCGGCGACTTGTGCCGCGCAAGCAAGCGGAGCTTGGTTGTGTGGTGCATGGTATCCGATCGAGCAGCTTGTTCCAGCGCGTAGCGACGGCACAAGCTGCTCGACGCAGTCATTTTAGAGACCTTGATCGAGATCCTTCAATAGTCAACATATCTTACATATATAACCTGAAAACCTGATAACGGATAAGAGATAATTCCTGAACATTGACAATAGGTGTATGCTTTGAGAATTGCTCATTTTTTACTATTACGTAGCAGCCGGAAAAGCTTAGCGAACCTCTTTTATTCGTGCTACAAGCGATAGTTACGCCATCGGTATCTGCAAGGGTTTCAGGCCGCCCCTCATATTTCGAATGTCAGGCAGCGCTATTTGGCGCGCAAATACTGATTCGGCCAAGCGGCATCGACATGAAGAGCTTTGGCGGCTTGGAGTGGCCAGTAGGGGTCGCGAAACATCTGCCGTGCCAGGAACACTGTATCGGCCTGACCGGTAGCCACTATTTGTTCAGCCTGGGCCGGTTCAGTTATGAAGCCGACTGCTCCGCTGGCAATTCCGACTTCAGCCATGAACTCTGGCCGCAAAGGGGACCTGAAAACCGGGACCGAACGGAACCGGTTCATGCGGAACTGCAAATCCGGAAGAACAATCAATCAGGTCTACGCCGATCTCCTTCAACTGCCGGGTCAGAAACACTGACTGGTCAATATCCCATCCACCCGCAAGTCAATCGGTCGCTGAAATTCGCACAAAGAGCGGTAACTCCTCCGGCCACTCCTCACGCACCACCCGAGCCACCCGCGGGGGGAAACGAAGCCGATTGGCCAGACTTCCTCCGTAGTCATCCCCTCTCCGGTTAACCAAGGAGAGAGAAATTCATGCAGGAAATCTCCGTGTGTCATGTGCAACTCAACAACCTGGAAGCCGGCGACAAACGCTCTCCGCGTTGCCGCTCGGAACTGCTTTTCGACCTGATTTATCTCAGCGTGGGTCATGGCTTTCGGGACGAGATGACCTACATCAAAAGGAACGGCGCTTGGCGCCAGCGTTTACCATCCACGCTCATCAATTCCCAGTGGTCAGCTGCCGAGCCATGGGGCTAAACAGGAACCTTTGCGGCCGGCATGGGCCAGTTGAATCCCCGGCCTCGCATCGGAACCTTAGCCGGTTGCTTGACATGCGCAACCCTGTGTTTAATCTTTCAATCAGGTCGTCGTACATCTGGACGATCGGTATAAGTAGTCAATAATATGTAAACAAATAATGGAGGTGCACCATGAGTGATGATAAAATCAAAACCCTGTGCGCATATGTTGAAGAGGAGCTTCAGGTCAAAGATCCCAAGGCCTATATTGCCCTGATTCAACCTGCAACCCACTACTGCAATGGCTGTGGCCGGAGCGCGGCAAAGGCCGAAAACGTCTGTAAACCGCAGAAATTGCCTTAATCTTTCGCACCATCCGCCTCAATTCCCGGCTAATCAGGGGGATAGGCGGTTATGGTGAAAAGGTGATGCTTTTTGTGTGCCGCTGCGCGAAGTACAACAAAAATCAATTGTCGACCTGCCCCCCATTATTTTTATTCGCCATTTCCGGACGTAGAAGAGACGGCAGGCTTGAATAGATTTCCTGGAACGAAACCTTGAACCTCTGAGATTCGGCCTCTCCACCAAACACCGCCATTCCCTAAAGTTGGATTTCCTTGCGTATTGAAAAACCTGGCATCTTTAAGGTGAATATAGGAGGGTGATTCCGTTTTTTCTCTATTGGAAACACAAGCACATTCATCGCCGATTTTTTTAAAAAATGTCTTTATATCTTGAGGACTTTTCCCTGCATCAAGTGATGCAGCAAAATCTGCACCAAAATCTGCAAAGTATTGTTTTACCCCCACAAGCGTTCCTGCAATCAAGAATCCTCCAATATTGAGCGTTATTCCTAACTCGAATTGATTCTTGTTCGCCAAATTTACCAAAAATTGTAAAAACCAGTCTTTTTGGGGTGGATTGTCAAGGGTAAGTATATTCTTTTCTTCATTAATCATTCCGTTTTCCTCCTGCCTTGGTTGTGAGATATTCTGCAGTTGTATCGATAGCCGTTTTGAAAAAGTGTTAAGCAGTTATATCTTTGATATTCCACTAGTAAAACATTTGGCATACCGCATATTTTTTTAATCAAAAATACACTTTCCCAAAGTGGCCACACTAAGGTCTGCTCCCGTTGTATCCACTATGCGTCGTAGCGCGACCAGAAACTTCTCTTGCGTCCATGTTTCTGGCGCATGTCTTCCATATATACGGTATGATTTACAATATTACGCCAATCTGAAATGGTTTTTGAAATGCTGTCCATTTTTTTAAGATAGCGTGCTCCGTAGCTATATGTTTTCGTTTGCCCCCGATTCAGGATCGAGTCCAGCAAGGCCCGGTAGATGATATACGCACAGAGCCGGCGTCCTGCCATCTCCATCGCTTCGGCAAGGGGAAGCAATTCACTGTAATAGTCTCCATTGAGCGGGTCAATGCGGTTGAGCAAATAGGTTTCAGCCACATCCAACCGCCCCATCTCGATAAGGAACATGGCATTACCGGTAGAAAGTGTTTTTCCCTGGGAAATACTGCCCACCTCATTTTCAACCACTGCATCTTTTTGGTCGATACCGATAACAGAAAGGAGAGTTTCAAGAGTGTCCTTACTGCGATGCCGCCTGAATATTCTCAAGGCGACTTCATCCTGCTTGTCCCTGTCCTGAAATTGGCCATAAATCTGGAGCAATAACTGATCTCGTTCATGAACCTTAGATGTCTCATCAGCAGAAATTTGTTCCAGCCATGACAGGGCCTTTTTTGCATCCCCGCTTTCCAGGTAGACACGGGCAAGATCGACACAGGCGACTGCAGACGGCGGGGTACCCCAGGAGGCGAGCCGTGTTTGTTCAAAAAGAGAGGCGTCCTTGATTTGTCTGGCCAGGGATTCTACTCTAAACATCCAGTGACGTTTCTGATATTC
The DNA here is from genome assembly GCA_030696435.1 of Desulfoprunum sp. Lineage (GTDB taxonomy): Bacteria > Desulfobacterota > Desulfobulbia > Desulfobulbales > Desulfocapsaceae > Desulfoprunum. The sequence goes on from JAUYSF010000275.1 coordinate 6,212, forward strand.
ATCACCTTCACGGCTGGCAGCATCAAGAAATCTCTCAATAAGTTTTCGAATGGCCGATTCCGGCAGGTATTCCGCCGCGCACTCAACAAGGATAGCCCTAACACCATACCCATCATCTTTACTGAGATCGAAAACTAGGCTGACCAACCAGTCCTTGTCTTCGCATCGTGCGGCGTACGACACAAAAAGCTGTCTGGCCTCAGAGTGATAGACACCACCCACGTTTCCGCTCGAATCATCGCATTGATCAAATACGGCACTGTCGGCCTCATAAAAAGAGGCCAGCAGCTCAACGCCGAGCTTCGGCTCGTCGACTCCGGATTGCAGATCGGCAAGAAGCATTTCCAGTTCGTGGGCATAGGCGGCCGATTCTCGCCAGGAGATGAACCGTTCCCTGGCTTGTATGCGGTTCAATTTGGCTTTGTATCGCTCGATATTTTCCTTGGGCGTGGCAATCAGTTGTTCTATCAGATCGTCTGCGGCATCCACCCGTACCGCCAAATCCAAAAGAGCATCAGCCAGGGTATCCGCGCCCAAGGCAACGAGCTTTGTCTTCCTGCTGCTTTCCATCTCAGTTCAGCTCCCGCCAACCCGGCACAATTTTTCCAAACTCATCCTGAAAGGCCGGACGTTTGCTGTTTTCTCATTTCACCTTAGCGGCAAATGTTATCTAGCGTGCGCCTGCAACTGAGGATTCCCATAACGGCTGTCATCAATCGTGATGATTGATTCCCCCAGCCATCGCCAAAACCATAGAGATAATCAATGATCCTTGAGAATTATATGAGATATCTTGATCTTGGCAACGTCCAGTCAACAGGCGACCACCGCAAAGCGGAAACCAGTCCAGTGAGTTACCCGAACAAAGTTTATCCTATTTTCAGGGTATTTCAGAAAATCAGTTCGTTTTACTCAAGAGTACCTTCAATCCCAAACCCATCATAGCCACGCCAAACACCCGGTCAATCCAGTGACTCATTGCTAAAAAGCGCGCACGGATCATTGGTTGGCTGAAAAAGAGTGTGATCAGGCTAAACCAGAGGAGTTGCAAGATCATGATCCAGACACCATAAATGGCTATTGTGCTGAGAGGCAGATTCGGCGAGAGCACAATGGTGAAGAGTGACAGGAAATAGATCGGTGCTTTAGGGTTAAAAGCATTGCAGAGAAAGCCTTTCCAAACCAGATGATGGGCAGAAACATCAGTAATAATCGCAGGCTCATTACTGATGGCCCCGGACTGCCTCTTTGCTCGGATGCCCTGACAACCAAGATACAGCAGATAGCTGCCGCCGATCAGTTTAATCGCAGTCATCCAGATGGTCGAGTGGGCGATGAGAGTGGCAAGTCCGGCGGCGGAATAGACGATATGAATGCCGAGACCCAAAGCAATGCCCAAGCTGACCCATAATCCGGCACGGCGACCTTGTAGCAAGGCTTGACGAGATACTAAAGCAAAATCAGGCCCGGGAGAAGCTGCTGCCAACAAGTGGACCAAGGTGATAGTTATAAAACCTTGCCAGAAATCCATGAATGACCTCTTTAATAGGATGTTTGACACTGTCAAGAATCGCTTAATAAGCTTCTATATTCATCAGAAATCGTTGGGGAAAGACTGATACTACTCCCAGAGTTCCTGAATCAACTCTCGGCTCAGATCCAGATATTTGTGTTGCATATTCGGATCATTGCAGAAAACTTCCAGGGTAATGGTGCTATTGTAACCGGTTGCCTTTAATGAATTCACTGCTTTTTCCCAATTCACGGTTCCTACACCCAAGGGCATATGATCATCGGATCTGGATCGGTTGTCAGAAAAGTGAACATGCTGGATATGTTCTCCCAGTTCTCCGCAAAAAACCTCATGATTATCGAGACCGAAGTTTGTGTGCCCGAAATCGAGATGCAGTTTTAAACCCGGCACTTCCGTCAATACGTTTTTAAAGGTGGAAACTCGGTCAAAAGGGGCTTTATAGTTCTCAAATATCATTGTGAGGCCATATGATGCAGCCATTTCAACAATGGGTTGTAATGCCTCGATATGGAATGAGAGTAAATCTTTTCTCATAGCTGGCGGACAAAAATAGCAAGGATGAATATTCATGACCTTCGCCCCCAAGGCGGAAAATATCCCGGCACACCGTTCCAGTTCCTTAAGGCAAGCTTCTCGGACTCCCTGGATTGGATATGCATATGGCAGGCAGGGGTCGGTATGGCCAGTGAGAGATAGACCATAGGAATCAAGGATCGGCCTCAATTGAGCAATATCAACGGTGGTGGCGTTAGGACCTTCGATGGTTAAATCCAAAAAGTCGAAACCGGCTTTGCCACAGAACGCTGCCTCATCATAGACTGATTTTGACGGGTTGTTCATTATTCCTATTTTCATCGCGCTTTCCTCAATTTGCTGGGCACTCAGTTAAGCTTAATGTTCCTCTTTCAGCCAATCCATCTCAAACTTCAATCACTCTTGTTGGGTCCATTATTTTT
>JAUYSF010000341.1 GCA_030696435.1 Desulfoprunum sp.
TATGACAGGCCTTGTCTTGGAGACGGAACTCACCGCTGAGCAGCGGCAGTACCTTGAGATGGTTGATGAATCGGTTCATCGCCTGCTCGATGTTGTCATTGATGTTCTTGATTTCTCAAAAATTGAGGCGGGGCGACTGACCCTGGAACCTGAGGATTTTAATCTCAAAGAGAGCCTTGACCTTGATTTGTATCTTCTCAATCTCTCAGCACGCCAGAAGGACATTGCCCTGCAGTGTGAGATCGAGCGGGATGTGCCGCTTTTTATCAATACTGATCCGGCACGACTGGTACAGATACTGACCAGTCTTGTCGGTAATGCCATCAAGTTCACCCCCAAAGGCAGTGTGACGATACGGGTCACCCATGCCGGTTATGATGAAAACGGCATGGTCGTGTTGCGTTTTTCCGTCGCTGATACCGGCATCGGTATTAAACAGGAGAGGCAAAAGCAGATCCTGAACACCTTTCGTCAGGCCGAAACCCAGAGTGCCTTGGCTACTGGAGGAGTGGGGCTTGGATTAACCATCTCCTCGCAATTGGTCAGACTGCTTGGGGGAGAGATTGGCATGGAGAGCAGTGCAAAGGGCTCGACCTTCTGGTTCACTGTCCCGGTCAAGGAAGTCGCTGAATTTGAAGCGATTGAAGATATAGCCGAGCGCAGTTTCGAAAACCCTGAAGAGAAGGCGGTATATGCCCTTAAGGGCGCAAAGATCCTTCTTGCCGAAGATGAGCCGATCAACAGGGTTCTGACTGAGACCCTTCTCAGGCAGGCAGGGGTTGAAGTGACAAGTGTGGAAAACGGTCAACAGGCTCTGCGTGAGGCCAAAAAGGGCGACTACCGGATCATTCTCATGGATATCCAGATGCCCTTTCTCGATGGTCTTGAGGCCACCCGGAAGATCCGGGCCCATGAGAAGCTGCATGGGGGGCATCAGACTATCATTGCCTTGACCGCTCTCGCGATGCGTGGTGATCGGGAAAAATGTCTCCAGGCCGGCATGGATGATTACTTGACAAAACCCATTAATAAATCACAACTCATCGACATCTTATTAAAGTATTTGACAAGCACGGCTTTAATTGTTGACGGAGACCCTGAGAGCCAACAGGTCATAGTCAGTTCGCTGATAGAGTCGGGATGGAGTGTGACTCTTGCTGAGACTGGTCGGTCAGCTACCTATGAGGCCTCACTCAGTCATTTTGATCTCATTTTACTCGACACCCAGATGCCCCAGATGGATGGAATTGAAATAGCGAGGATCATCAGAAAACTAGAGGAATATTCCGGTCAGCACTCCTGTATTCTCGGTATAGGTGGGGTTGGTGCAGATGAAGACCGGAAGTTTCTGGAAAACGGTCTGGATGGTTACATCCAACGGCCAATCAACGCGACCGCGCTGCAGGCCAAGATTGCACTCCTCGGGCAGGAGCGGCAGCTTAGCCTGAGCTCAGGAGAGTCCGTAACGACAGTTCTCTGATAGCATTTCCAATTCAGTAAACCCGCCCCTCCCTGCATGGCTGATATGGTTGGGCAAAAAAGATGGACATGCTCCCTGCGAAGGCAGGGCAATAATGAGTCGGGTATTGGCAGGGTTCCTGAAAGAGGGAACAGACGGAAAACTTTTTGTGCATTACATCACCTATCATCATCCCCTTTTCCCACAAAATAGAAAAACCAATTGTTATGCTGGATTACTCTCGTGTCTGTCTGGACTCCTTCGGCTATGAGCTTCCTCCCCGGATTGTAACATCACAGGAAATTGAAAACCGCCTCGCCCCTGTTTATGAACGGTTGCGTCTGCCTCAGGGACGGCTTGAACTGATGACGGGTATCCGGCAAAGGCGTCTCTGGCCCATGGATACCAGGCCGAGTGAGGCTGCAAGTCTTGCCGGCCGAAAGGCTTTGGAAAACGGCAATCGTGATCCAGAAGAGATAGAGTGTCTAATTTTTACCTCGGTCTCCCGGGATATGATGGAACCGGCCACCGCGTCCTTTGTCCATAAAAATCTCGGATTATCCCCGGCTTGTCTCGTTTTTGATATCTCCAATGCCTGTCTGGGCTTTCTCGACGGGATGGTGATGCTTGCCAACATGATCGAACTGGGTCAGGTGAAAAATGGTCTTGTGGTCTCAGGTGAGACAGCAGAAGAACTGCTTGAATCGACTCTTGTCCACTTGCTGCAGGATACCACTCTGAGCAGAAAGGGCATCAAACCGGCCTTTGCCTCTCTGACCATCGGTTCGGGGTCGATTGCCCTTATCATGGAGAGGGCTGGACAAGGTGAAACACGGCCTCGGCTTGTACATGGCTGCTGGCGGGCCAATACTACCCACTCCGATCTCTGTCATGGCAATCAGAGTGGCGGTAAAATGACTTTGATGGAAACGAATTCTGAAGAGCTTCTGTACCGAGGTGTCGAGACAGCCTTTCTGACCTGGGAGACTTTTTCCAGGCGACCCGGCTGGGGCGCCGAGGAGATTGACCGGTTTTTTTGCCATCAGGTAGGTTTGGCCCATGCCAAGTTACTTTTTGAGAAGCTGGGACTTGAGACAAAGAAGAATTACGAGACACTGGCAATTCTTGGTAATGTGGGGAGTGTTTCGGCCCCAATTACCATGGCGATGGCGATGGAACAAGGGGTCTTTGGGCCGGGCCAGAAAGCGGCCCTTCTGGGTATAGGCAGCGGTATAAACTGTATGATGCTGGGAGTGGATTGGAGGAATGGTCATGGAAATTACGCTTGAAGAGGGGCGAATCCTTCTCGAACATGCCCGCAGGACCATAGCCTTGCAACTTGGCCGGGAAGAATTGCCTGAGAGCGGAGAGCGACCCCCGATTTTCCAGCAGCGAGGCGCCACCTTTGTAACCTTGAAAAAGCGAGGGCAGTTGCGTGGATGTATCGGTAACCTTGAACCGGTTGGTACGATTTGGGATGGGATCCGGGATAATGCCCTGAATGCTGCCTTCCATGACTATCGGTTTTCCCCTCTCAAGTCCGAAGAACTGGACGAGATCCATATCGATATCTCCTTGCTTTCTCCGGCCGTCCCCCTCATTTATGTGGACGACCGGGATCTCCTTGAAAAACTCTGCCCGGGGCGTGACGGAGTGGTCCTCAGTCAGGGCACCTCAAGGGCGACCTTTTTGCCCCAAGTCTGGCAGCAGCTTCCCCGGCCGGAGGATTTTCTTGGTCAGCTTTGTCGAAAGGCGGGGCTTCACGAAACCGTCTGGCAGGATAT
>JAUYSF010000397.1 GCA_030696435.1 Desulfoprunum sp.
GCCGCCTATCGTGCCAGCGCAGGGCTGGCCTACTCCCAGGAAGCGGCCATGGCCAAACTCTTTGCCAGCGAGACAGCGATGTGGGTGACTACCCAAGCCGTTCAGATCCATGGCGGTTATGGTTATACCCGCGATTTCCCGGTCGAGAGGATGATGCGGGACGCCAAGATCACGGAAATTTATGAAGGAACCAGCGAGATCCAGCGTGTGGTAATCGGTACGGCCTTAACACGGTAAAAAATAATGAAAATACTGGTCTGTATTAAACAGGTTCCTGATATGGAATCGAAATTCAAGATAAATGCCGCCGGCACCTGGCATGAAACCGCCGATCTGGCCTGGCGGATGAACGAATACGACGAATACGCCGTTGAACAGGCAGTTCAGCTCAAAGAGCAGGTAGCTGGTGCAGATCTGACGGTCTTGTGCATCGGTCCGGAGCGGGTTAAGGAGACCATGAAGAAGGCCCTGGCCATGGGCTGCGATCGGGGCTTCCATGTCGCAGATGACGCTGCCCAGACCAAAGACCCTCTGCAGATCGCCGCCATCATCGCCGAATATGCCAAGGGACAGAATTTCACCATGATCTTCACCGGCATGCAGTCGCAGGATCGCGGCAGTGCCCAGGTAGGTGTGCTGGTCGCAGAAATGCTGGCCCTGCCAAGTATTACCACTCTTGTCGGTTTCTCTTATACTGACGGGACGATCACCGCCAAACGCGAACTCGAGGGCGGCGTCAAAGGGCTGCTCACGGTCAAGGCCCCTGCCCTGTGTACCTGCCAGCTCGGTCTGAACACCCCCCGTTACCCGACCTTGCCCAATATCATGAAGGCCAAGAAGAAAGAACTCCTCTCCGTTCCCATTCAGGATCTGCTTAAAGAAAATGCTCGGCAGGAAACGGCAAGGATGTTTTTCCCCGAAAAAAAGGGCGGCGGCCTGGTCCTGGAAGGAGATGTTGCTGATCTGGCTGACAGACTGATCCGGATTCTCAAAGAAAAAACCACCGTGCTGGCCTAGCAGCAACAGGAGAAAACCATGAAAACTATCCTGGTAGCAGAATACCGGAACGGCAAAACCCTTGCCGGCCACGGCGAACTCAGCGCCTTTGCGGCACTGGTCGGCGCTGAAAGTGCCATGTTTCTGGTTGGCAATAAGAACGATCTCCCGGCCTATGAGGGCACGATCTATCTTGCTGACGTCGATCACTTCGGCGAATTCAATCCGGACGTGCATAAACAGCTGCTCCTGGAAGTAATTGCCGGAGAACAGCCTGACCTGGTGGTCTTCAGCCATTCTTCCTACGGCTGGGACTTGGCTCCACGCATCGCCTTAGCCCTGCAGGCGGCCCAGGTCTCCGAAGTCGTGGCGGTGCAAGGTGATTCACTCGTCATCCCCTTTTGCAATGGCAAACTGCGACGTGCAGTGCGCTCCTTGTCCGGTACAACGGTGGTCACCCTCCAGGCCGGTGCCTTCACTGCCCTGGAAACCCCTGCGGCATCTCCCACTGTTGTCGAGATAACAACGGATGTCAGCGGCAAAATCACCTTCAACGGCTATGAGGCTGCCGAACAGGGCGGGGTTGACCTCAGCAAATCGCAGATCATTGTCAGCGCCGGCCGCGGTATCGGTAAACCCGAGGCCATGGCCATGATCGCTGATCTTGCCGGGGCTCTCGGCGGCGACTTTGGCGCCAGTCGGCCTGTGGTCGATGCGGGTTGGGCCGAGCATAACCGGCAGGTCGGTACAACCGGTCAGACCGTGGCTCCCAAACTCTATGTCGCCTGCGGTATTTCCGGTGCTATCCAGCATCTGGCCGGGATGAAGAAGGCCGAGTTTGTAGTCGCGGTCAATACCGACAAAGACGCCCCTATCGGTGAGCTGGCGGACGTACTGGTCGTGGCCGATCTCAAGCAGTTCGTACCGATTCTGACTGAAAAGTTGCGGGCACTTTAGCAGTGTACCAAGATCTCAAAAGGAGCCTCATCACCCGACTGGCGGGCCTGAGACTCATTCTTACCTGTATTTCTCGATTGTTCTTTGCTATTTTGTAGAGTGTATTCTGCATCTGCAGATTGAATGGAAGAACAATCGACAAAAAAGAAAGTGAGGAGCAAGCCGCATGAGGTCAGAGGTAAACGATGGGCGTGAAGTTGAAACGCAGATAAAAAACAAAGAACTTGTTAAAGAACGCAGACGGCAAATCGTCGATGCAGCGGTCCAGCTCTTCATCGAACATGGCTACCACAAGACAACAACACGGGCCTTGGCCAAAGCAACCGGCCTGTCAATAGGCTCGTTGTATGAATATGTCTCTACCAAGGATGATGTCCTCTATCTCGTCTGCATCGCCATCCATGCCGAGGTCGAGCAGGGACTCAAAGAAGCGCTGGCACGGACATCCCAGGGCAGAGAGGCCTTAGTCGAAATCATCCGCGAATACTTTCTGGTGTGCGACAGGATGAGCGACCATGTCCTGCTGATGTATCAGGTGACCCATTTTCTGCCGCCGAAATGGCAGAAAAAAGTCCTGGAGGCCGAGATCAGGATAACCAATCTGTTTGTCGAAGCGATGCATCATCTGAACGATTCCGGCAAGTTGCCACAGATAGACGACGATACGATTAATCTGGCCAGCCATAATATTTCGGTTCTTGGCCATACCTGGGCCTTCAGACGCTGGTATTTTGCCAAAAACTTTACCATTGAACAGTACACAGAACGGCAGACAGACTTCATCATGCGATTTCTGGCGGAAAAGAACTGCTGACAAGCCATGGCCGTCAGCCATTTTTCCGATCTCTTTCTGCCCGTCACAACCTGCATAACCCAAGAGCGAATATCGCTACAGACGGCTTACCCGCTTTACTCTCAAGGCCGGAAGGAGAAAACATGAGCGCAGAAATTGAGGTCTACAGACCCAAGAACAGTGTCAGAGTAATAACGGCAACCTCCCTTTTTGACGGTCATGATGTATCGACCAACATCATGCGCCGAATACTGCAGGACTCAGGCGTCGAAGTCGTGCACCTGGCCCACAACAGATCGGTGCAGGAACTGGTGGACGCGGCCATCGAGGAAGACGTCCAGGGTATTGCCATGTCCAGCTATCAGGGCGGGCACATGGAGGCCTTCAAATACATGATTGACCTCCTGCTGGAGAGAGGGGCGTCGCATATTAAGGTGTTCGGCGGCGGAGGTGGAGTGATTGTGCCCGACGAAATCAGAGAACTTGAGCGCTACGGCGTGACCAAGATCTACTCGCCGGAAGATGGCGCCAGCATGGGTCTGCAGGGCATGATCAACCACATGATCCACTGTCTGGATTTCTCCACCCTGCCCTTCCACGATCTGCTGAGCGAAAACCTGCACTGCTCCAAAGAAAAAGAGGTTGCCGGCTTTATCACCGCCGTGCAACAGGCCAAGGCCGGCAAGGAAGGCAATTTCCAGGAACTGCTGGCCCGGCTGGCGCCGCTTGCCGACAAACATCATCCTCCGGTAATCGGCATCACCGGTACCGGCGGGGCCGGCAAATCGTCCCTCACCGATGAGATCATCCTACGTTTTCTCCATGATATAGAAGATATAAAGATAGCGATCATCTGCTGCGATCCGTCCCGGCGTAAGACCGGCGGCGCACTTCTCGGCGATCGGATCCGCATGAACTCGATTGGCACCTCACCGCGGGTCTTTATGCGCAGCCTGGCCACTCGGGACTCGGCCAGCGAGGTATCCGAGGCCCTGCCGGAGATACTGCAGGTCGTCAAGGCCGCCGGCTTTGATCTGATCATCGCAGAAACCGCTGGGATCGGCCAGGGCGATTCAAAAATCACCGAACTCTCGGACATTTCACTCTATGTCATGACGAGCGAATTCGGCGCGCCCTCGCAGCTCGAAAAGATCGACATGCTCGACTACGCCGACATCATCGTCGTCAATAAATTCGACAAACGGGGCAGTGAGGATGCGGTGCGCGATATCCGCAAACAGGTCAAACGCAACCGCAAACTCTGGGAGACCGCGCCGGAAGACTTCCCGGTCTACGGAACCATCGCCTCAAAGTTCAACGACGACGGAGTCACCGCTCTGTATCACGGCATCCTTGAGCAACTGGCCGCAAAAACCGGGCTCAAGCTGCAATCGTCCCTGCCCCGACCGGCACTGAAGACCTCTTCATCCAAATCTATCGTCATTCCTTCCGAACGGGTCAGGTATCTCTCGGAGATTGCCGAGGCCATTCGCAATTATCACCAGACGACCGGGGAACAGGCCAAGGCGGTCAGAGATAAATGGCATCTGCTGGCAAGTGCCGAGCTGCTCAAAAAGAGTGGCGGAACCGAGACTGAAAGCCTTGCCGCAGCGCTCATCCAACAAGCCGATCAACTTACCCCGGCCCCTGAAAAAGAGACGGAAGACATGGTTCTGGCCTGGAAAGGCATCCAAAAGGCCTACGCCGGCGACGAATTCGTCTATACCGTCAGGGGCCGTGAATTGCGCATCCCGCTCTATACCGAATCTCTGTCCCATACCAAAATACCGAAGATCTCTCTGCCCAAATTCCAGGATCCCGGCGATATCTACA
>JAUYSF010000474.1 GCA_030696435.1 Desulfoprunum sp.
GTTGATATCGTGGATTACCTCGGAGATATTCTTAATGTCAATAATGGTTGAGTTCGTCACAGATTGCATATCGTCGATCTGATTTTTGATATCCACCGTCGCGGCAGCTGTCTGACGGGCGAGTTCTTTAATCTCGTTGGCGACAACGGCAAAGCCCTTACCCGCCTCGCCGGCCCGTGCTGCCTCGATCGTGGCATTTAAGGCCAGCAAGTTGGTCTGCTCGGAGATTTCGGTAATCGTCTCGGTAACCCGGCCGACCTTTCTGGCCGACTCACCGAGTGCCGTCATCTTCTCGGAGGTACGCTGCGACTGCACCACAGCGTTTTCTGAGATAGCACGGGCCTTCTCGGCACTCTGACCGATCTCGTTCACGGTCGCAGTCATCTCTTCGGTTGAGGATGCTACCATCGAAACGTTGCTGGCAGATTGCTCCATCGCCGCCGAGATCGACTGGACATTGGTGCTCATCTCTTCAGCCGCAGTCGCAACCGAGCCCGATTTATCGGCGGTATCACGGGCGGAGGCGGAGAGTTGCCTGGAAACGGCGGCCAGATCAGTCGATGAAGACGAAAGACTGTTGATGCCGCCGACGATCTCCCTGATCGTGGTGCCCAACTGCCCGACCATGGAATTGAGCGAGATAGCCATCAAACCGATCTCGTCCTTCTGATCAATGTCCAGTTTGGTCGTAAAGTCTCCCTTGGCCATGGTCTCGGCCAAAGTTGCCACCTTGTGCACCGGACCGGTAATGGAACGGACAAGGGAAAATGCCAGGAAGAAACTGACAATCAGGCCAGCTACCATCAGGACACCGATGGTGATCATAGCCTGACGGGCCATGGCCCCTGCCTCCTGACCGGCCTGTTTCGCCTGATCTGTCTGAAAGACAATCATTTCCTCGGTAGCAGCGAAGTACACCTTCTGGCTTTCTCGGATTTCCTTGAACAGCATCGGCTTAGCCAGGTCAACCTGGCCGTTTTTAATCATGCCAACATAGATATCTGTCTTCTGGATGTAGATCGCGCGGGCATCCGTAAGCCTTTTTAGAAGCTCGATACCCTTGTCGCTTTTGACGGTATTCTGCAGTTTTTCGAGGTTGGATCCGATAAGCTGACGGGATTCCTGAAGCCTTTTAAATTCCGCCTCCTGAGAGTCCTTATTGGTGTCGAGCACGACATTGCGCAGGACCCGGGCGATGACATTAATATTATCAACGATCTGATTAGCTAATTCCATCTTGGGAAGTCGGTCTTCCGTGATTTTCGTTATCTCATTGCTGAGTGTATTGATTTTCATCATGGAAAACCCGACAATGACCAACAGCAGAAGCATTATGGCGCCATATCCCAGCCCCAGCCGTACCCCAATCCTAACATTCTTCAACATTCTCGCACCTCATCTCCCAATACCAGTATTTTAAAGTAATCCCGCTTACCATAGGCTCGACAGACTGACACCCGAACAAAGTCTATCATCGACGATGAGACAAAAGCAAGGAAGGTGTGGGAAAAAAACAGTATCCTTTCAGCTGTTATCACCCCGAATCGATCCGTCAATCTGCAGAGTCGAGGCCGCGAGAATCCATTTCAGGCCAGCTACAGCCATCCCTCTTGCCGCACATCCGGCCGGTATAACTGGCCTCAGGTCGATAGAGGGCCGGTTTGGGCTGGGCCTCGGCGAAATGTTCTTCGAGAAAATGGGCACACCAGCCCGAGACCCTTGAGACTGCGAAGAACACCGGGAACATATCAATCGGAAAACCCTGGCCGTAAAGCACCGGCGAGGAGAAGAAATCAACATTGGGAAAGAGAACCAGCTTCTTTTTTGTAAGGAGCATTGCCCGGCCATGCTTTTCAACAGCCAGGCAGAGCTCAAACCACTTCCTGTCTTCCGGCCGCTGCAGAACCTTATCTGCCACAGAGCGCAGGATGCCCGCCCGCGGGTCCTCGGTCTTATAGACGGCATGTCCGAGGCCCATGATCCGCTGGCCGGAGTCGATCCGCTCCAATATCCACGGCTCGACATTGTCGATCTCGCCGATATCCAGGAGCATCTGCATCACCTTGGCATTGGCCCCACCATGGAGATCACCGCTCAACGCCCCTACTCCGGCGCTGACCGAGGCATAGAGATTCGCCCTGGTGGAAGCGACCTCGCGTACGGCAAAAGTCGAGGCATTAAAGGTATGATCGGCGTGGAGAACAAGGAGCAGATCCATCAATCTCGTCTCTTCAGGAGTCGGCACCCTCCCCCACATGCCGTGCAGAAAGGCCGCGGCATGGCTGTTGTCATCGAGATCGCGGACCGGTTCCGCCCCTGTCCGTATCCTCTGCCAGGCTGTGGCGGCGGAGGCAAACCGGGCGATGAGACGCAAACAGGATCTTCCCGCGGCCTGTCGATTGTCGGCCTGCAACTCCGGATCAAACTGGGCGAGAGCGGCAGCCATTGACTGCATGACATCCATGGGCGCGGCACTGGGCTTGAAGAGTTTGAGGATATCGTAAATCTCGGCAGGGAGCTGCCTGTATTCCCGCAGATCATTCTGTACCTTGCGCACATCTTCGGCGGTTGGGGCATGGCCATTGAGCAGAAGACAGATCACCTCTTCAAACGTCGCCTGTTCAGCGAGCTGCTGGATGGGATAGCCGCGGTAGAAGAGTCTGCCGTTTTCGCCATCGACCATGCTGATACGGGTATCTGCTATGGTGATGCCTCTCAGTCCGATGTTTTTGGTCTCTTCCGATTTCATGACGTATTCTCCTACGCTCTATGCGTGCTGTTCATTGCAATGGCACTGTTCTAAGGCCTGTGAAAAAGCGGTCTAATTTGGAATTGGAATCAGACTTCAACAGCAGCTGTGCTTTACCGGTAGACCGGCAATCCTGAAGGCCTGGTTGATTCCGGCGGGGAAAAGGCTATGAAAGTATTTACTGGTTCCTTTCTCCGGCCCCAAGGACTTGGCCATCGCCGCGGTGATCATCCGTATCACTGGGTGCACTGCGTTCTCCTCATAGTAGCTGCGCAAAAAAAGGATAACCAGATGATGTTCTTCGTTGAGGACAACATTCTCCTCTTTGGCCAGTAGGTCCCGCAAACCTGGGTCCCAGGTTAAAGGATCGACGAGATATCCTTTGCAGTCAAATTCCCCTTTTCGGCCGTTATTGTCGCTAGACGCATTCATATTTTCCTTTATTTCATTACTTGATGCCAAAGGCAGCCTGAGCGAACTGGCGTGGTACAACGATCCCCTGGAGTTAAGCAGTGTCTGTGTCCGCTGATTACTTCCGGCACTTCCATACTAGCAAAAAAACAGCCTCGTGTGAATGGCACCTGATATTAATTCTCCGAAACCTCTCTGTCATTTCAACTTCCCCTTCCCCTTGCCTTCCCCCTTATTTTATGTTCATATCGCCCTCATAGGAATGTTTAAAGAGGGACACTCCCCGCATTATCAACATTTAAATAGGGGGAGTGTCCCTCTTTACTGTACTCATACGAGAGATTACGGAGACGGCTTATGAAACTCACACCGCGACTGCTCAAATGGATACTGAACATTTACGGGCCTTATCTGGGTGCCGGTATCCGGGTTGACCGAATCAGCGCCGACTGGCGCGAGGTGCAGGTTTCAATGAAACTGCGCTGGTATAACAGAAACGCCGTCGGCAGCCATTTCGGCGGCAGTCTCTATTCCATGGTCGATCCGCACCTGATGCTGATGCTCATGAACATCCTCGGCAAAGGCTATATCGTCTGGGACAAATCGGCCGCAATCGACTTCGTCAGGCCGGGTCGGGGGCGGGTTATGGCCACCTTTTCCATCACAGACGACGATCTGCAGGCCATCCGGGAGAATACGGAAAACGGCGAAAAATACCTGCCGAAGTTCACCGTCAGGATTGAAGATGAGAAGGGAGAGCTGATCGCTACTATTAAAAAGATCCTCTACATCCGAAGAAAGGCCAAAAAATCATAAAAGAGGGAGACAATGCATATATCCATCATCGCGGTCGGCGGAACCATTGACAAGGTCTACTTTGACGCCAAAAGCCAATATGAGGTCGGCCCTCCCAATATCGCCAGGGTGTTGGGCGAGATGAATCTGGCCGTTGACTATACGGTCACCTCGCTCATGCAGAAAGACAGCCTGGATCTCACCGATGCCGACAGGGAGATTATCCTTGCGGCGGTTCAACAGGATTCGTCCTGCCGTATCCTCATCACCCACGGCACCGATACCATGGTGCAGACCGCCCGGAGCCTGATGGCGGCGGAGGGCAAGACCATTGTTCTGACCGGGGCGCTGGAACCGGCCCTCTTTAAAACCAGCGACGCGGTTTTCAACATCGGCTGTGCCCTGGCGGCGGCACAAACCCTCGCCCCCGGTGTCTACATCGCCATGAACGGCAGGATATTTACGGCTGATAATGTGCGGAAGAATCTGGCGGAAAATCGTTTTGAAGAAGTGGGAACGATCTGAAACAAAGACCGGGCGGCCGTTCTCAACGGTCTATTTTTGATAAATTCGTAACAAGTCGCCACGGAGATCACAGATGGCTAGATAAAAAGTTCGATATCCGAGGCGTAGTGTTTTTGGCAGGTTCTCGACTATACATATAGTATGTCGAGGACCTGCCAAAAACATACAACGAAGGAGATCGGGCTTTTTACGACGCCATCATTTATCAATGGAATAGAAGATATCAGC
>JAUYSF010000022.1 GCA_030696435.1 Desulfoprunum sp.
CAACGGCCCCATCCTGGATATTGACCTTGTTGCCCATCTTAATAAAATGCACATCCCCTCGGACCACGGCATTATACCAGATGCTGCATTGGTCGCCCATTTCGACATCACCAACGATGACGGCATTTTCTGCAAAAAAACAGCCTTCACCATACTGCGGCTTTTTACCTTTGAGTTCTCTGATGATCATGATGGTCTAGCGCTCAGACTATTCATCCTTTGCCCCAGATAATATCAGTCCAGGGCAAAGGAATTTGTTCTCAACCAATGACACAAAGAGATGCGCCTTTGGCTACCGTATCACCGCTCTTGAATTGGATGACCTTGACAACACCATCACAGGGGGCGGTTAGGGCGTTCTCCATCTTCATCGCCTCAAGGACAACCACGGTATCTCCCTTCATGACGGCATCACCGACATTCTTTGTATACTTGACAATCATGCCGGGCATGGGGGCCAGGAGGAGCGTTCCTGATACATCAACCTGCTGGGCAGGAGTAGGTGCAGTAGCTGCAACCGGGACTACAACCTGGGCAGGTGCGGAGACAGGGGGGGCACTGACAGCAGGCGCTGGAGCGGGTTGGCCCGATATCACTGGCGCACCCCCGACCGGATCAACTTCAACATTAAAAAATTCGTTGTCAACAAAGACATTGAAGGTTCGGGCTCTTGGCGATTTGGCCGGAGTATCCGACTTCCGTTCGATGAGTTGTCCGGCCTTAGCCTTCTTGATGATCTCATCTTTCTTTTTCACTGCCTCAAGGGTGATCGGTTTGACATTTTCCGGCACTTCGGCCCGGCCGTACTTCCACTCGAGAAACTTGCGGCCCGTTACAGGAAACTGGGCATAGAGAATCACATCGTCGATATCCGCCGCCAGATCGCCGATCTCTGCCCTGGCCTTTTCCATCTCCGGTTCCAAGACCTCCGCCGGCCGACAGGTGATCGGCTCTTCGCCGCGAGGATAGCCTTTCAAAGCCTTTTTCTGCAACTCTGGGTTGATCGGTACCGCCGTCTTGCCATAGAGACCATAGCACAGATCCTTGACCTGACCGGTTATCATTTTATAACGCTCATCCGGGGTGTCATAGAGGACATTATTGACAGTCTGCACACCGACAATCTGACTGGTCGGAGTGACCAAAGGAATCTGCCCCAGATCCCTGCGAACCCTCGGCAGCTCCCGGTACACCTCGTCGATCTTATCCAGGGCATCCATATCCCTGAGCTGATTGACCAGATTAGAGAGCATTCCACCCGGGGTCTGGTGCAGGAGGACATTGATATCAATGATAGAAACCTTCGAGTCATCCAGTAAGTGCTTGTATTTTGGCAGGATTTGTTTTTCAAAGATCTCGTTGATTTCTGCGAGTTTCTTGATATCAAAGCCGGTATCGCGATTGGTCCCGAGCAGGGCCATGACCAGCGGTTCAACGGCGGCATGGGAAGTCCGATAGGCATAGGGCGTCATACAGGTGTCAATGATATCCACTCCGGCCTCGATCGCCTTGAGATGGGTCATTGGTGACATACCCGAGGTAAAATGGCTGTGTAGATGGATTGGGGCCTTAACAGCCGCCTTGAGGGCTTTGACCAGCGGATAGGCGTCATAGGGGGCGAGCAGACCGGCCATATCCTTGATGCAGATAGAATCGGCCCCCATATCTTCCAGGGCCTTGGCCCTCTCTACATAATACTCGAGATTATAGACATCGCCACCGAGACGCGGCTCGGTCAGGGTGTAGCAGATGCAGCCCTGAAAGTGTTTGCCGCATTTTTTAATCTGCTTGACCACCGTCTCGAAGTTGCGATAATCGTTGAGGGCGTCAAAGGTCCGAAAGATGTCCATACCGTTTTCGGCCGACCGTTCAACAAAGGCCATGGCCAAATCATCGGCGTAGTTGCGATAGCCCACCAGGTTCTGGGCCCGCAGCAGCATCGAGAAGGGGGTCTTCTTGATATAGCGCTTCAGTGTCCGAAGCCTCTCCCAGGGATCTTCATTGAGAAAACGGTGCATGGTATCGAAGGTGGCACCACCCCAAGTCTCAATAGCCCAGAAGCCAACCTCGTCCATCAGTTCGGCCACGGGGATCATGTCTTCCGTGCGCCCTCGCGTGGCAAACAGGGACTGGTGCCCATCCCGTAGAGAGAGATCCATGATCTTGATTGGATTTTTGGCCTTGGGACGGTCGCTGTCATACCTCAACGCGGTCATTTTGACATTATCACTCATCACTTTTCTCCCTCTTGTATGGTCTTATTGCACCTGGATTTTATCTAATACGAGCAAAGGCCCGCATCTGGATCAGTCGACGCATCGACATCATCTCCAGACGTCCGCTCGGCCCCCAGAGATTCAGAGTTCCCGCGTGGCTCTGAGGCGGAAGGACAACATTATTATGTGCCGCGCCTGCCTCCTCTTCCTGCTGCATATATGTGCTTACCGCTGCCAGGGCCGCTGTCATTTTTTTCTGCCTGTCAGTCATTGAGGTATCCTTCTCTAGAACTACGATTTTATCGCCCACCAATATTGGACGGACGGTACTCTACCCACTTCGTCATCTGCTGAGAATCCGGAACTTATAGCTCTATTTATAAGAAAATTTCGTAAAATATTTTAAGTCAGTTCACTCGTAAATTGCGTATTCGGTTTCGCCGCCAAGCAGGTTGTCAATCTCGCTCTGGACAATGATCCGTCTATCGTTGTTCACCCAAGTATTCCAGTCCTCGACGGAGCGCCAGGTACTGATCACCATGCACTCGTCATTCTTATCTATCCTTTTCAGTGTCTCTCCCGAGATATAGCCTGGTTGGTTTAAGGTCAATCCCCTCATTTTCTGAAGAAGCAACGCTAATTCGACACTGTTCTTCCCCGGCACCTTGCGTTTGATGAAGATCTTTACAGTCATGAATCACTCCCTTGCGTATTGAGTAATGAATCGCAGTCGAAAATACCGGCCTCCGCTTCGACCGACCGCGGAGACAATTATTCTTCCTGAACTCTGCCCGACTTTCGGGTTACAATGGAATATTTCCGTGTTTTTTCATCGGATTGGTATCCCGTTTATTCTGAAGAATACCCAGAGCCCTGATTATCCTGAACCGTGTAGATGAAGGTTCTATGATATCATCAATATAGCCGCGCTGCGCGGCAACGTATGGATTTGCCACCGCATCCTGGTATTCCTTTTCTTTTTCGGCGAGAGCCTCGGCAGGATTATCCGCTTTTTTGACCTGTCTGCCATACAGTACCTCAGCGGCCCCTCGGGCCCCCATGACGGCAATCTCGGCACTCGGCCAGGCATAGTTGATATCGCCGCGCAGATGCTTGGACGACATCACGCAGTATGCCCCACCATAGGCTTTGCGGGTAATAACGGTGATTTTTGGTACAGTCGCCTCAGCAAAGGCATAGAGGATCTTGGCACCATTACGGATGACACCGCCATACTCCTGGGCAGTCCCCGGCAAAAATCCAGGGACATCGACAAAGGTAACAACCGGGATATTGAAACAGTCACAGAATCGTACAAACCTTGCTCCCTTGATCGACGAATCAATATCGAGAACCCCGGAGAGATGGGCGGGCTGGTTGGCGACAATACCGACCGGCATACCGTTATAACGGGCAAATCCGACAAGCAGATTTGGCGCAAAGAGTTCTTTTATCTCAAAGAAGTCGCCGTTATCCACCGTGTGCAGGATGACCTCCTTCATATTGTAGGCGGCATTTGGATTGGCCGGAATAATCTCATTGAGATAGTCGGAGGTCCGTTCGCCCGGATCATCACATGGCTTGACGGGTGGCGATTCCATATTGTTCGCCGGCAAGAAGGAGATGAGTCTTTTGATATAGTCGATGGCATCGACACCGGACATGGCCGCGTAATCCGAAACACCACTCCGGGATGAGTGCATATGTGCACCGCCCAGTTCCTCGACGGTGACATCCTCATGGGTCACCGATTTGACAACCTTCGGACCGGTGAGAAACATGTAGGAATTGTTCTGCACCATGACGACAAAGTCGGTCAGGGCTGGAGAGTAGACCGCGCCACCGGCGCATGGCCCGAAGATCGCCGAAATCTGAGGAACAACCCCGGAGGCCATGACATTACGCAGGAAAATCTCCGAATAGCCGGCAAGGCTCTCGATGCCTTCCTGGATGCGGGCTCCTCCCGAATCATTGAGCCCGATGACCGGTGCCCCGTTTTTCATGGCAAGATCCATAATCTTGCAGATTTTCTCGGCAAAGGTCTCAGAAAGAGATCCGCCAAGCACGGTAAAATCCTGTGCAAAGACATAGACAACCCGGCCATCTATTGTTCCATGGCCGGTTACAACTCCGTCACCGAGAAAAACAGTCTCCTCCATACCAAAATCCCGACATCGGTGGGTCTTGAACATGTCGAATTCTTCGAAGGAACCTGGATCGAGAAGCAGATCAATCCGCTCCCGGGCAGTCATCCGCCCCATTGCGTGCTGCTTGTCTATCCTCTCCTGTCCTCCCCCCATACGGGCTTTCGCCCTGAGCTTCATGAGATGATCCAACTGACTGTTCGTATTCATGCAATCTCCTTGGTGCAAAAAGCTATAGGCCAGAGAAAACGTACATGGACGGGGGGCAGTAACCCGGAGTCAATGCACGGAGACCCGCGACATTACCCTTCCTGAAATATTGTTACATAGAAGATCAGACAAAAATCTCCTTGCACAACTTGCCAAGGCTACCCAGATCTTTGCAAACGTGGATGCCGCATTCCTGCATGGCTTTGATCTTTGCCTCAGCCGTTCCCTGACCTCCACTGACGATGGCTCCAGCATGGCCCATCCTTCTGCCTGGAGGGGCCGTCAGGCCGGCAATGAATCCGACTACCGGTTTCTTCATATTGGCTGCAATCCAGGCCGAGGCCTTTTCTTCAGCATTGCCACCTATCTCGCCCACCATAACCACGGCCTCGGTTTCGGAATCAGCGTTGAATCGCTCCAGACAATCGATGAATCCTGTACCGTTTACCGGATCTCCACCGATACCGATGCAGGTGGTTTGGCCAAGTCCAACTTGGGTGAGTTGATGGACGACCTCATAGGTGAGAGTGCCCGAGCGGGAAACGACCCCCACCGGCCCACCGGCTTTATGAATGGCACCAGGCATGATACCGATCTTGCACTCTCCAGGTGTGATAATGCCGGGACAGTTCGGTCCGATGAGTCTGGACTTGGTCCCTTCCAGGTAATTCTTGATGCGCAGCATATCCATGACGGGAATGCCTTCGGTGATACAGACAATGAGTTCGACTCCGGCATCGATCGCCTCAAGGATCGCCTCGGCGGCAAAAGGCGGCGGAACGAGAATCATCGAGGCATTGGCGCCGGTCTGCTCTTTGGCATCTTGCACCGTATCATAGACCGGTACGGCATCCATTGTCTGGCCGCCTTTACCCGGTGTAACACCGGCCACGATATTCGTGCCATAATCAATGCACTGCCGGGCATGGAACTGTCCTTCCTTGCCGGTGATGCCCTGTACTAGAACCCGAGTTCGGGAATTAACGAGGATACTCATCTCATTCCTTTATTTGGTGATGGAGCATTTGCTCTCAGTGTTCGACGAACAATCCAGGTGATGGCCACAAAAGGCCCCACACAAATTACCCCTGATTATGCCATACCCTCTTGGCGACATTTCGCAACTGATCTCAACCGAGAAGAAGCTGTCTGCTACAAGGGGATTGTCTCTTTTCAGGTAACTATCTCTGCAACCTTGCGTGCAGCATCGGCTAGGTCGGTGGCGTTGATCAGCTTGAGACCGGATTCGGAGAGAATTCTCCGGCCCTCCTCGACATTGGTGCCTTCCATGCGAACCACCACCGGGACGGTCAGATTGACCTTTGTCGCGGCCTGCACAACGCCTGTTGCCAAGACATCGCAGCGGAGGATGCCGCCAAAAATATTGATTAAGATGCCCTTAACATGGGGATCGCTCAGGATGATCCTGAAGCCATTTTCCACCATCTCGGCATTGGCTCCACCTCCGACATCAAGGAAATTAGCAGGGGCCGCACCGGCCTGTTTGATAATATCCATAGTGGCCATGGCAAGTCCCGCCCCGTTGACCATGTTACCGACATTGCCGTCGAGGTTGATATAGTTCAGGTTGAATTTGGCAGCCTCGGCCTCCATCGGGTCATCTTCATTGGGATCATGCATGGCCACAACATCGGGATGCCGGAAAAGGGCATTGGAGTCAATATCCATCTTGCCGTCGAGGGCGATGATCTCGTTCTCTTCCGTGACGATGAGAGGATTGATCTCAAGCATCGAACAGTCATAATCAACAAAAAGGTTGTACAGCTTTCTGACCACCGCCGACACGGTCTTCATAAGACCTGGCTCGAGCTGGAGACCAAAGACCACCTGTCGGAGATGATAACCCTGGATGCCGTTCAGAGGATTGATGGCAACCTTGATAATGCGTTCGGGATGCTTTTCGGCAACCTCTTCAATATCCATGCCACCATCCTGGCTGGTAATGATAGTGATACTTGCGGTCTCACGATCCGGGATGATAGAGAGATAGAGTTCTTTTTTGATGCGCACGCCCTTCTCAACCAGGACTTTTTTAACTAATCGGCCTTCCGGCCCGGTCTGCTTGGTAACGAGCTGCATACCAAGGATCGTTTGAGCGGCCTGCTGTGCCTCTTCGGCAGTCCGTACGACTTTTACGCCGCCACCTTTGCCCCGGCCTCCGGCATGGATCTGGGCTTTGACCGCGACCGGAAAACCAAGTTGCGCCGCGATACGAGCGACATCAGCGGGATCTTCACTCACGCTTCCTTCCGGCACGGGCACAGCATATTTCTTAAACAGCTCTTTCGCCTGGTATTCATGGATCTTCATAGATGTTCCTCAAGGGGACGGGCAGTGCCGCCTACGATTGTTTTTCCAGAAAAACAGGCTGATCCGGCCATCAGCTGCGAAGACCGGATCAGCAGATTGCTCTCTCAGTTTTTGGGAAAACCCATTTTGTTGAGAGTTGCGGTAATTTCATCAAGGATGGCCGGATCATCAATGGTGGAAGGCATGTTATAATCCTTGCCACCGGCTATGGCCCGCATGGTGCCACGCAGAATTTTGCCCGACCGGGTCTTGGGAAGCCTCACGACCTGGGTGGCATCCTTGAAACAGGCGATCGGCCCAATGGCGTCACGTACCATTTTGACCAGCTCTCCTTTGATTTCCTCACTGCTTCGGGTAACTCCCGCCTTCACGACAAAAAGGCCGACAGGGAGTTGCCCCTTGAGTTGGTCATGGGTGCCGAAGACGGCACATTCGGCGATATCGGGATGGTTAGAAATGATCTCCTCCATAGCACCGGTGGAGAGACGATGGCCGGCGACGTTAATAACATCATCCATGCGGCCCATGACGTAGACATAACCGTCCGCATCGATATAGCCACCGTCGCTGGTCTCATAGAATCCGGGGAACTTGGTCATGTAGGATTTGACAAAGCGCTCATCGTTACGCCAGAGGGTAACGAGATTACCGGGAGGCAGAGGTAGCTTGATGACAATATTACCTTCCTTTCCGGCAGGGAGTTCATTGCCTTCATCGTCAACAATGCGAACATCATAGCCGGGCAGGGGTTTGGTCGGTGAGCCTTCCTTGACCGGCAGTTCCTCGATACCCCGGCAATTGCCGACGATAGCCCAGCCTGTCTCGGTCTGCCACCAATGATCGATTACCGGGACATTCAAGAGCCTCTCGGCCCAGTGCAGGGTATCCGGATCAAGACGCTCTCCGGCCAGATACAAGCATTCAAAAGTGGAGATGTCATATTTTTTGAACAGCTCACCGTTCGGGTCTTCTTTCTTAATAGCCCGAAAGGCGGTGGGGGCCGTGAACAGACTCTTCACTCCATGCTGAGAAATGACCCGCCAGAAGGCCCCGGCATCGGGGGTGCCGATCGGCTTGCCTTCATAGAGGATGGTGGTTGAGCCCTGGATAAGAGGGGCATAGACGATATAAGAGTGACCGACGACCCAGCCGACATCCGAGGCCGACCACCAGACCTCTCCAGGGTTGATGTTGTAGAGGTTTTTCATGGTCCAGTGCAGCGCAACGGCATGTCCGCCATTGTCTCTCAAGACCCCTTTCGGCATTCCGGTCGTCCCTGAAGTATAGAGGATATACAGGGGATCGGTGGCATCCAACTCCACACAGCCAACCGGTTTTGCGACTGCAACCAGTTCCTGCCAATCCAGATCCCGGCCCTGTTTCATCTCGGCCTTGACGATATCCCGCTGGAAGAGGATGACTTTTTTCACCTCATGCACTGACTGTTCAATGGCACTGTCAACGAGGGGTTTATAGGCCAGGATTTTTTTTCCTTCCACGGCCCCGGAAGCGGTGATAACGAGTTTTGGCTGGGCGTGATCGATACGAATAGCCAGCTCATGCGCGGCAAATCCGCCGAATACCAACGAATGAATCACACCCAAACGGGCGCAGGCCAGCATAGCGACTGCGGCCTCAGGAATCATCGGCATATAAATAACGACGGTGTCTCCCTTCACCAGGCCCTGATTCTGCAGCGCCCCGGCAAAGGTGGCAACCCGTGTCTGAAGCTCTTTATAGGTTATCTTGGCAATGGTATTGGTGACAGGACTGTCATAGATAATGGCGGTTTGATCGGCACGACCATTCTCGACATGGCGATCAACTGCATTGTAGCAGGTATTCATCTTTCCCCCGACAAACCAGCGATAAAAAGGAGGGTTGGATGAATCTAGAACCTTATCATACTTTTTGTACCAGGTAATTCCTTTTGCCGCTTCCGCCCAAAAGCCTTCTCGATCAGTGACACTACTTTGGAAAACAGAATCAAAACTAGTCATAATCACTCCTCATCTGGTTTGATTGTTAGCTATCCGTCCTGCTGCCTCCACTTTGTATACAGTAAAGAAATTCAATCTTCAAGAGATTAATTTAACATTGTTACTGCCAATCCCATTCCTCTTTTCACGATATAAAGCTTGCATGCTAAATTATTAATATATACAAATAGTTATAAATTTAAAAATAACCCAGAGCATAGACCGCCCCTCCTGATATAAGTCGCTTGCTTTAGGCTTTTTTGACGTTCAACCATATGTTATATATATATTTATATTTTTGCAAACAGCAACAGAATGCCTTGCCGCGAAACATTGTTATCAATACTATCAATATGCACAAAACTTCCATAAAAAAGACCCTCTCGGACGCATCACCCTCCGGACATTTTTTGCCATATCACCTCAGGTGGTGCTTGATGCATAACATCCAGAGCCACATTTTTTTCCTAGAAATTGACCCCAGCACCATGACGCTTCAGATCGACAGAGATTCAGTTTTTTTGAGGAGGGGATGAAAACAAGAAGACAAGCGCGCAGCGACAAGACAAGTACAGTGAGTACGGCGAGGAACCACACAGCGTAGCCTATGAAGTTAACGCTTGAGTTGGAAATGGAATCGCAGATT
>JAUYSF010000092.1 GCA_030696435.1 Desulfoprunum sp.
GCAGGCACGCTCAAGGTCGATCTGATTAATGATCGGGTCTATCGCTTTGGAAAGAGCGTCAGCGCTGCCGGAAATATCGTATTGGACAATATAGACAACATTGGTGCAAACAAGATCTGTGCTGTGTTGGGAAGAGACGACCCCAAGGATGTTTTCGATCTATATACCATCTTTTGCATCCCTGGCGCTAACTGGTTCGATATTATGTCGGCAGCTGCGAAAAAATGTGCTTTGGATGCTGAAGAGCTTCGATTTCGTTTGGAAAGTTTCCCGCTTTCGCTGATTGATATCTTGCCGGTTTCCGATAGGAATTTTATCAGCGACATGCAGCGGGATTACCGGAAGATGGTGGCCTGTTTGTTGGCTGCGGCCTGAATGAGTGAAAAATCTACAACAATATGTAATAACAATAAAAAATAGCATTTAGTCGATTGTAGACACCTTGTTCAACATCGGAAACTTCAAATAACAACCTGCAGGATATCAATCAACACATAAACTGCTTATTTTTAAATAAGAATGTCGATATTGGCATAAATGAGGTCAGAGTTAAATATAGCTTCATTATTGCCTAAATATAATTTGACTCTGACCCCATCTATCCCCATCTATCCAAGGATTCTCGACAACATTCAGCAAAAAGTTAAAAATGATTATTTTCAATAGTTGTTTGACCCTGATCAGCACCTTGTGAAACTCTTTTATTCATAGCCGTATTCCTTGACAGTGCTTACATATTTTGATAGCATAAATGCATGAACAGCAAACATCGCAAGACACTGACGTCGATCTTCACCGACCCGGCAAACGGCAACATGGCATGGCGTGAGATTGAATCCTTGCTGGTGGCCCTTGGTTGTCGACTCGTTGAAGGGAAAGGCTCTTCCATCACATTTGAAAGGGATGGCGTTCGTGCCACCTTCCATCGCCCGCATCCAGACAAGGCCGCTCTCCGGTACCGGGTCAAGGGTGCCAGAGAGTTTCTAACGCAATTGAGGATTAAATTATGAATGCAATGACATACAAAGGCTACGCCGCTCGTGTTGAGTTCGATGCCGACGACCGCATCTTTGTTGGCCGCGTCATCGGTATTCGTGATATTGTCAGCTTCCATGGCGAAACAGTCAGCGAGTTGGAAAGCTCTTTCAAGGAGGCTGTTGACGATTACCTCGAAGCCTGTGCAACGCTTGGACAGCAACCGAACAAACCATACTCCGGCAAGCTCCTCATCAGGGTCAGCGCCGAAATCCACGCGGCTGTAGCTGCTTCTGCTGAGGCAGCAGGAAAAAGTCTGAACCAATGGGCAGCCGAGACGTTGAACAAAGCCGCCCACGTCTAGTCCTTCCAGCAGAAGCTCTTGCTCTGGAATAATTTTCCGAGAAGAGCATAGGAAGGGAATGGGGACGGGAAAGGGGACGGGAAAGGAAACGTTGTTTAAGTGTTCAATCAGGGAGATGGGAACAGAGTTAATGTCTGAAGCTGAAGATTTAATATACAGAAATCCAAGAAGATAATGCACCGGGCAAACCGGTGATCATCACATTTCAATAGTCCATATATCTCCTATACATCTTAATTTATACAGGCCAGAGTGCCTGGTAACTCCCGTAGCTGATGAATGCAATTACACCATGTAATTCCTCCTTGATTAAACCGAATTTCATGGTAATTATTGGTTCATGATTCAACGCCTATCAATACTCAACGCGCTGCAGACCGCACTTACCAGGAGTCGTATCGTCGTTTTGGCAGGGCCACGGCAATGCGGCAAAACAACTCTGGCGCGGCAATTGCTCGCCGAAGACTCTGTCAATTATTTCGATCTCGAAGATCCTGCAGGTCTCAGCCGACTGGAAGAACCGATGACCGCCCTCCGCCCACTCAAGGGGCTGGTGGTCATCGATGAAGTGCAACGGCGGCCGGATCTTTTTCCGGTACTGCGCGTATTGGCGGATCGCCAGGACATGCCCGCGCGGTTTTTGATTCTCGGCAGTGCATCCGGAGAATTGTTGCGACAAACCTCGGAAAGTCTTGCCGGCCGGATGGAACGGATAGTCATCAACTGTTTTTCCTTGTCGGAACTCGGGGCAGAGGTGGAACAATCCCTGTGGTTACGCGGTGGGTTTCCTCTTTCCTTTCTTGCAGCAAACGAAGGCGATAGTGTTTCCTGGCGGAAGAATTTCATTTTAACACTGCTGGAACGTGATTTTCCCCAATGGGGGGTGCGTGTGCCCGCTCTTGCCCTGCAGCGTTTTTGGACCATGTTGGCACATTATCACGGGCAGACTTGGAACGCCGCCGAACCTGCCAGGGCCTTAGGGGTGAGCGAATCAACTGCTCGTCGTCATCTGGATTTGCTCACCGACGCCTTCATGATCCGGCAATTGCAGCCCTTTCATGCCAATATACGCAAACGCCAGGTGAAGGCGCCGAAAATCTATGTGCGTGACAGCGGCTTATTGCACCAGCTCCTTGGTATCGGAACCCTCAAAGATTTGCTCTCCCATCCCAAACTTGGGGCTTCATGGGAAGGATTTGTGATCGAACAGGTGCTGATGGCCGAAGCCCATGACGAGGCTTTTTTCTGGGCCTCGCATCAAGGAGCGGAGATCGACTTGATCCTTCGTCACAATGGCAGGATGTTCGGCGTGGATTGCAAACGTACCGACACCCCACGTCTCACTCCTTCCATTCGTATTGCCCTTGAGGATTTGGGATTGGAACGGGTCGTAGTGATGTATCCAGGTATAAAGCGGTTTCCCCTCTCGAAACAGGTGGAAGCAATACCATTTCGGGTGATCGCGGACGGCATACCGCTATTTGGCTGAAGCGATCAGTCCGGTGCAAATGTAATCGGAATTAC
>JAUYSF010000149.1 GCA_030696435.1 Desulfoprunum sp.
GAATTGGTAAAGATGAGTTTGATATTGACAAGTTGCGCTATCACAAAGTCATTATTATGACCGATGCCGACGTTGATGGCGCCCATATTCGCACTCTGCTTCTAACTTTTTTCTACCGTCAGATGCTGCCTATGGTTCAAGGAGGATTTGTCTATATTGGACAACCCCCCCTCTATCGATTGGGAAAAGGAAAAAAGGAAAAATATTTTCTTGAAGAGGCTGATCTTAATAATTTTTTGTTCTCCCAAGCCAGTGAAAAGATAAAAATTAGGGTAAATGGCCAAGGGGATAATGAGGTTAAAGGAGATAATCTTGTCACCTTGTTGGAAAAGTTTTCAGTATATCAGAGAATTGTCTCTTTCATGAACCGTATGAATATCATGGAGGACATGCTTCTGTTCCTTCTTGAAAATCAAATTCGATCTGCCGATCAGTTTACTGATGAAGGGTTTTTGCGCAATCTGGTTGAAAAACTCTCAGAAAAAGATCTGGTAATAGGTACTATCCGCTCTTGCCGTTGGCGAGCCGACTGTTACGAAGTAGACATTGCGGTCAAAGGAAGAGTGCAAGTTCGAATGACACTTGGGCCTCAGTTACCTCTTATCAATGAATACAGAACAGCCCTGTCTCTTTATGACAGCATACAGCCGTATCTTCAGTGTTCATTTACCCTGGTAGTTCAGGGGAGTGGTCAGGAAATCTTTGTTTCTGCAGCCAATTGGAAAGAGATGCTCCAGTTTGTCCGCGATGAATCTTTCAAGGGAAGCCATCTTCAGAGATATAAAGGTCTTGGTGAAATGAATCCCGATCAGTTATGGGAAACAACAATGAATCCAGAGAATAGAAGCCTTGTGCAGGTGACTATAAACGATGCTGAACAGGCAGATGACATGTTCACGACACTCATGGGAGACAAGGTTGAACCGAGAAGAGAATTCATCCAGAATCACGCCCTTGAGGTTGTGGACCTTGATATCTGATGATCAAGCGTTCCCTATCAAGGAATACAACTTTTTTCATTTTGTAATGATGAACATACAGGGATACAGACAGAGTTATGGTAAATGATATTTCAAACACCGTAAGCATAGAAAAAGAATTAAAAAAATCATATCTAGACTATGCCATGAGTGTCATTGTTGGAAGGGCTCTTCCTGATGTGCGTGATGGTTTGAAACCGGTTCACAGGCGGGCCTTATTTGCCATGCGTGAGTTGGGAGTTTTCTATAATCGGCCTTATGTCAAATCAGCCCGTATCGTCGGCGATGTTATCGGTAAATACCATCCTCACGGTGATACAGCTGCCTATGACACCATAGTTCGTATGGCCCAGGATTTTTCCATGCGTTACCCTCTTGTGGATGGACAGGGTAACTTCGGGTCGCTCGATGGGGATTCTGCTGCCGCTATGCGTTATACAGAGGCACGTATGACCCGAATAGATAGGGAGGTGGTTGGTGATCTTGACAAAAACACCGTCGATTTTGTGCCCAATTACGACAATTCCTTAACAGAGCCATCGGTAATGCCGAGCAAGGTTCCCACTCTTTTGATAAATGGCAGTTCGGGAATTGCAGTTGGAATGGCAACGAATATTCCACCACATAACCTCACTGAGGTTATGAATGGGTTGATTGCAATTATTGAAGACCCCAACATTACCGTCAGTGAACTCATGAAGATCATCACTGGCCCTGATTTTCCTACAGGAGCACTAATTTGCGGCAGGGCTGGTATTCGTGAGGCTTATGAGACAGGAAGGGGCATTGTAGTGATGAGAGCCCTTACCCATATAGAGCGCATAAAAGATTCAAAAAAAGAAGCAATAATTATCTCTGAAATTCCTTTTCAACAAAATAAAGCCGTCCTCGTTGAAAAGATTGCCCAACTTGTCAAAGACAAAAAAATTCAATCAATTTCAGAGGTCAGGGATGAATCCGACCGGCAAGGTACACGTATTGTTTTGGAATTACGTAAAGATGAGGTGGCAGACATTGTCATAAACCAACTCTACAAGATGACCCCGATGCAAAAGTCTTTCGGGATTATCTTTCTGGCAATCGTCAATAATAAGCCGGAAGTACTCAATCTCAAACAAATACTTGAGTATTTTGTCATGCACCGCAGGGTTATAGTGTATCGGAGAACCTCTTTTGAACTCAACAAGGCTGAGGAAAGGGCGCATCTGCTGCAGGGACTCAATATAGCCATCAGTAATCTGGATGAAGTTGTCGCACTGATTAAGAGCTCGAAAAACCCATTGGAGGCCAAAGAAGGTTTGATTTCTCGGTTTGAGCTCTCTGAAATACAAGCTCAAAGCATCCTTGATATGCGCTTGCAGCGACTCACTGGTCTAGAAAGAGAAAAAATTGTTTCGGATTACAATGAGGTTCTCGTTGAAATCGAACGCCTGAAAAAGATTCTTGGGAATGAGACTCTCATCATGCAGATTATAAAAGAAGAATTCCTGGAAATGCGTGATAGCTATGGTGATGAGCGAAGGACAGAAATTATCGACGCAGTCGACGAAATTCTACCTGAAGATTTGGTTATTCCCGAGGATATGGCAGTAACCGTTACTCATTCAGGTTACATCAAGAGAAACCCCGCCAGTCTTTATAGATCTCAAAACCGAGGTGGGAAAGGTGTCACAGGGGTGAAAAACATAGAGGAGGATTTTGTCTCTAACCTCTATGTAGCGTCTACCCTGGATATGTTTTTGTTTTTTACCAATCATGGCAAGGTGTTCTGGCGAAAGGTCTATCAGTTGCCGCTCGCAGGTCGTATAGCGAGAGGAAAGGCTATTGTTAACCTGCTTAATCTCGCTGAAGGTGAGAGGGTTGCTGCAATTCTGCCGGTGTCTTCCCAGGAGACCGAAAGCACCGAAAAAACCATCATGATGGTGACGAGTTCCGGTAGAGTTAAGAAAACTGATATGCAAGAGTTCAAGCGTCCTTTACGCCGAGGGAAGAAGGCCCTTACCATTAATGAAGGTGATGAAATAATAGCAGCCCATATCCTCAACGGTGACGACACAGTCCTTCTTTATACCCAAAAGGGAATGTGCATTCGTTTTCATGAATCGGACATCCGAGAAATGGGTAGGTCGGCCGCTGGTGTTAGAGGTATCCGACTATCGGGCGATGATAAGGTAGTTAGTGCAATTGTTGTCTCGTCTGAATACTCGATTCTAACTGTTACAGAAAATGGTTTTGGAAAAAGAAGCTCGATTGAGGAATTCAGGGTACAGAATAGAGGTGGAAAAGGTGTGTTTGGGATTAAGGCGAGTGAAAGAAATGGTAATGTAATAGACGCCAAGCAAGTCAAGGATGATGATGAAATCATAATTATTGCTGATTCTGGTAAGATGATACGTATGGATCTCTCAACGATAAGGGTTATTGGAAGAAGTACTCAAGGTGTGAAAATGATAAACCTGGATGAAGGTGAGAAGGTTGTAGGAATGGATACAGTTGCAAAAGATACTTCAGATTGTATCGAAGAAGATGAAATTGAGTGATAAAATAGCTGTAATTGGTGCTGGTTCATGGGGAACAGCCCTTGCCCTTGTCCTTGCACAAAAGGTAGATTCTGTCGTCCTCTGGGGACACAGAAAAAGCCATATGCAGGACATTCTTTCAAAAGGATATAATTCAAAATACCTGCCGGGAATTCCCCTTAGTGAAAAAATTATTCCCACTAACAATCTTGAGTATTCTGTAAGAGAAGCCGCGGTTGTATGTATGGTTGTGCCATCGTATAGCATGCGTGATGTTTTTAAGGCTTTAATTCCATACCTTCACCCTGGGGTAATTATTGTCTCAGCGATTAAAGGAATTGAAAATTCATCCCTTAAAACCATGACACAGGTCATGGAGGAAGTTATTCAGTCTTCAGGTGTCAAACAAGATATTAAAGTTGCTGTCCTTTCGGGACCATCATTCGCTAAGGAAGTTGCCTTAGGCATACCAACCGCCGTGACTATTGGTTGTAAACAGATTGATTGCGCGAAAAAACTGCAAAAATTATTTGGAACCGATACATTTCGAGTCTATGCGAGCACTGATGTCATAGGCTTAGAAATCAGTGCAGCGCTAAAGAATATCGTCGCCTTAGCCGCTGGGATATGTGATGGACTGGGATATGGTCTCAATACCAGGGCTGCTCTTATCACCCGAGGACTGGCGGAAATTACGCGCTTAGGTGTTTTTCTGGGGGCAGAGCCTGGGACATTTTCCGGTCTTAGTGGTTTGGGTGATCTTGTTTTAACATGTACAGGCGATCTCAGCCGGAACCGGATGGTGGGGCTTCAGTTGGGTAAGGGAAAAAAGCTGGACGATATTTTAGAGGAAATGCACACTGTTGCTGAAGGAATACGAACCACGAAGTCGGTATATGATTTGACAAGACCCTTAAATATTGAAATGCCAATACTTGAGCAAGTATATAAAATACTTTATGAAAACAAGGATTGTTCAAAAGCTGTTGTTGATCTTTTGACCAGAGAATTAAAAGTCGAATAAACGAACACCGTAGCCAAATAAATCAAACAGACCAGTCGTTATCGTTAAATTGATTATGATCTGGTTTGGGCGGTTTTTCTTCCTCAAGCCTTTTTTCAAGCCATTTACAAACCTCAGGAAATTCAAAAGCAAATTCCCTAAGGGCTTTGGCGCGGTGGCTCACCGTGTTTTTCTCCTCAATTGACAGTTCCGCAAACGTCTTTCCCAGCTCAGGGTAATAAAATAGAGGGTCGTATCCAAAACCGCTAGAACCTCGAAAACTTTCAATAATTTCACCAGTGCAAGTCCCCTCATAAGTCAAGGCAGGGCCTGATGGAACGGCAATAGAAAGAACACATTGAAAGGAGGCTTTCCTGTCCTTGAGCCCTTTCATATTCTCTAAAAGTTTTAAACAGTTTTGCTCATCGGTCGCCTTATCACCAGCATATCTGGCAGAAAAGACGCCGGGTTCACCATTGAGCCCCTCAACTACCAGACCGGAATCGTCAGCAATTGCCGGTAGCCCGAGAATCTTGGCATAGTGCAAGGCTTTCTTATAAGCATTGTCATCAAACGTTTTTCCGTCTTCTAAGGCTTCGGGTAATGGTCCGAAATCAGATATACACTTCAGTTCAATATTGTAATCTTTCAATATATTTGCAAACTCATAGAGCTTATTTTTGTTATTCGTTGCTAGAACGATCATTTTCAACATGTGGTTTGTCCCTTTTTGACTTGAATGTTTTGTCATAACGTTCCTGTTCACTGAAGATGCAGCCACAATAGGGCTGACGGTAGAGCCCTAAAGCAAGCGAAGCATCAATGCCATCCTGCCATCCTTCTCGGAAATCTTTATAATAGAAAGCAACCTCTGATTGTTTGGAAAGTACCTCGCATTGATTCCTGATCTCGTTATGGTTCTGATAACGGCTATAGAGAAGGCTAGTGGTAAATAAATCAAATCCATTGGATTTGGCATATTCTTGCGTCTTGTTGATTCTCAGATATTGGCAGATAGTACAACGAATTTGTTCCTTAAAAACTACGGCACGAAGGAAATCAGCCATTTGGTAATGGCCATCGATGATGAGTGGAAGATCATTTGCATCGCAATAGAAAATTAAAGCATCTAATCTTTTCTTGAATTCCAGATAGGGATGAATATTGGGATTATAGAAATAGGCCGTCACATGAAATCCTAAATCTCTGAGAACAGCTAATGGGTGGATGGCACAAGGTGCACAGCATGTATGGAGGAGAATTTTCTTTCTCATCCGATTCTGTATTTTTTTGGGTCAATATTATACTGATGGATCTTGTAGTTAATAATTCTTAGGCTCGTATCAAGCTCTTTGGCTGTTTTTGTCTGGTTACCATTATTCTTTTTAAGGCCTTCGATAATAAGATCTTTTTCAAAATTCTCAACAGTTGCCGTAAGGGAAAGCGGGTTTTCCTGGCTCCTCAACTCTGAAATCTGGAGTGAAGGAGGGAGGTGTA
>JAUYSF010000191.1 GCA_030696435.1 Desulfoprunum sp.
GGTTAATCTGCTGGCCTCGTTATTCGGCAAGAAAATCATCTAGGAGTCTGTCGGATTATGCCCTTTTTCCCCATCTCTGCGTTATTTTCGAGAATCAATGCTCGCAATATCAACTATATGGCTGCGCTTAATTTTCGAAAATGCCTTGATCTGAGAAAAAATTTATATAATCCGACAGACTCCTAGCATTTTGCAGAATCGGCGGTCCAGTCGTACTCCATCTGCCGGGCCGTCCTTACCGCCAGATCAAGGCCTGCAAACCGGGCCACCAGATGCAGGCTCATCTCGATGCCGGCCGAGATCCCGGCTGAAGTGACCACCTCACCCTCATCGAGCCAGCGCACATCCTCACACACCCTAACCCCTGGAAACATCTCCCGGAGATCGGCGATATCCTCCCAGTGGGTGGTCGCAGATCTGCCGTCAAGAATCCCCGCCCTGGCAAGAAGAAAGGCCCCGGTGCAGACCGAGGCTACCACGGCCTCCGCGCTTCTTGCCCTGATCCAGGCGATAAGGGCCTCGTTCTGCAATTCCGCCGTCACCACCCCGCCGGGGATGATAAGAAGATCAAAAGCAGGATGGGAGGCAAGGCTGAAACGGGGAGTCACAACGAGTCCGCCACGGGCCTGGATCGGCGCCGCCGACTCTCCAATGGTGGAGACGGCAAAGGGAGGTTCCTTTTCCGGGGTGAGACGCCCGAAGACCCGCGAGGCCGTCGAGAAGACTTCAAACGGCCCGGCAAAATCAAGGATCTCAATCTCGGGAAAAAGGTATATACCGACCTGCATCATCATTTCTACCTCTCTGTCTGGCTAGATCTTGAAACCGAAAAATCCGGGGTACACAGCTAAAACGACCAGTACTATCACCTGCAGGATTATAAAGGGTACAACTCCTCGATAAATATCGATAGTTCGTATCTCCGGCGGACAACAACCCTTGAGATAAAAGAGCGAAAAACCGAAGGGCGGGGTCAGAAAAGAGGTCTGCAGATTCATGGCGATCAGGATGGCAAACCATAGGGGATCAAGGCCTATGACCTTGGCGATCGGCAGGATGATCGGCACGACGATGTAGCAGATCTCGAAAAAGTCGATAAAAAAGCCGAGAACGAAAATCACCAGCATGACCAGAAAGAGGAAGGTCCATTTCTGGCCGGGAAGACCGGTCAGCACATCTTCCACGATCATATCGGCACCGCTGTAGAGGAACACCATCGAGAAAGCGGTGGCACCGATCAGGATGGCAAAGACCATGGCCGCCACCTTGACGGTTTCAACAGCCGACTCCTCGACGATCTGCCAGCTCAGTTTCTTGTACATGGCAGCCAGGACAACCGCCCCGACACAGCCGACGGCCGCAGACTCCGTGGGGGTAGCGATACCGACAAAGATCGAGCCGAGCACCAGGATGATGAGGGTGAGCGGCGGAACGATGGCGGCAATCGCCTGGCCGATATTTCCCATCCGGGTAACCATCCTGGGGTGGCATGGCCGGTGCCACATCCTTGTTGAGAAAGGCCCAGATCAAAATGAAGACGATATAGAGAGCCACCAGGCCAAAACCCGGCATAAAGGCCGCAGCAAACAGATCGCCGACCGGCAGCTGGAAGATATCGCCAAGGACGACCAGAATAACCGAAGGCGGAATGATTTGGCCGAGAGTTCCGGCAGCGCAGATTGTGCCGGTCGCCAGTGTCTTCGAGTAGCCGTATTTCAGCATGACCGGCAGCGAGATGACGCCCATCGCCACCACCGAGGCCCCGACTACGCCTGTTGAGGCGGCCAGCAGAGTGCCGACCAGGACGGTGCTGACGGCGATACCACCCCGAACCCGGCCAAACAGGGTGCCCATGGATTCGAGCAGTTTTTCGGCCAACTGTGAGCGCTGCAGGACGATGCCCATGAAGATGAACAGAGGAATCGCCTCCAGGATGGTATTGTTCATGATCGAATAGACCCGGAAGGGCATCATCGAAAACATCTGCAGAAACTCATCTGAAACAGCCATAAAACTGATGTCAGGGGCGACCTCCACGATGGCGGCAATGATGCCGAAAAAGATCGATATCGAACCAAAGGTAAAGGCCACCGGATAGCCGATTGCCAGCATCAAGAGAGCGGCAAAAAACATGATGATACCGGTCATTGGTTCTCCTCCAGACTGACGTTCAGCTGTTTTTGCCCGTCTGATGATCCGGCCTGCCGGTACAGATTGAAGTTTTTCAGCGTATAGGCGATGGCACTGAGGATCAGGATACCGAAGGCCAGTGGAATCATGGCCTTGATCAGCCAGCGATACGACAGGCCTCCCGGGTTTTCGGAGATCTCGTTCATCGAATAGGAATCCATGACAAACCCGAACGAGCCAAAGAAAATGAGGCAGGCCAGCGGCAGCAGAAAAAACACCGTGCCGATCATGTTGACTACTGCCTTTTTGCGGATTGAAAAACGGTCGTAGAGAAAATCGACCCTGACATGCCCCTCTTCCATCAGGGCGACCGATACCCCGAAAAGGATGACGATCGAGAACAGATGCCATTCCATCTCCTGCATCGCCACGGAACTGTTATGAAAGAAATAGCGCATGACCACATCATAGAAGATGTTGACCGTCATCAGCAGGAAGACGAGCGCCAGAAGCCTCCCGAGAAGGCGGCTGATGCGCTGAAATAGATGCTCTACTTGAAGTAACATGCTCTTTGCTCCTGTACCCGGGCCGGTCAACAGGACCGGATGCCCACGTTATTTTATTTTCATGAACGGCTTTCCCGCCTGCACTTTAAGAGATCCCCAGCTGGCCGGCAGATAAAAAAATACCGTCCATCTCCACTGGTCGGAGATGGACGGTACGGTGACAGCCCCTGCAATCTTACTTGTTTATCTTTTCAGATTCCTGCAGGTATTTAAATTCAGAAATCTTCGTCCACTCCCTGGCTTTGGCCATGAAAGCCCGCTGTGAGTCCAGGACTTCTTTGAAAAAAGGATCTTTGGCGGCGTAATCGCCCAGGACTTCGTCGGTCGCTTTTTTCATGGCCTGGAGCACCGGCTCGGGGAAGGTCATGACCTTGATGTTGGGGAATTCGGTCTTCATCGTCGACCAGGCTGCGGCGCTCTGGGCAAAATTATCATAGAACATGTCGGCGCTGGCCGCCAGGATGGCCGTTTTCAGGGCGGCCTGATATTCCGGTGGCAGTGCGTCAAAGGCCTTCTTGTTGATTAAAAACTGCATATCCGAGGCAGGCTCGTGCCAGCCGGTATAATAGAAGGGCGCGATTTTATGAAAACCCATCTTGATGTCCATGCCCGGTCCAACCCATTCGAGGGCATCGATGGTGCCGCGGTCAAGCGAGGTATAGAGTTCGCCAGGCGCAATATTGGTGACGTTGACGCCGAGTTTGGCAAAGACTTCGCCGGCGACGCTCGGGATGCGCATCTTCAAGCCCTTCAGGTCATCAAGGGATTTGATCTCCTTGCGGAACCAGCCGCCCATCTGCA
>JAUYSF010000248.1 GCA_030696435.1 Desulfoprunum sp.
GTTCTGAGCCTGGGGATTATCACCAAAACTCTGGTGATCGCCGGACAGGCAGAGGACATTGTTGATCCCAAAGGAGGCGGCGCCAAGAATGTCACTCTGCAAGGCAATCCTGTTCCGATCCCGGACTACCATCTGCAGGACCGGGTCGAGCCCCGGCTGTGTGAGGTGGATACAGGCCGCCAGACTGCAAAGTCTGGTCACCGAGGTCTGGTTATCGGTGACATTGATCGCATCGACGTGATCTTTGATCAGATGGCCTTTCTTGATAATCCCTTCCGGGGCGCTCGATCGTGGTGGACCGCATTCACTGGTGACGGCCAGCTGACCACTTTTTAATACCTTTTCCAGCCTGCTGTTTGTTTTCATCTCCACGATTAAAAGCCCTCCAGTTTAAATGATCGGGGTCCGCCGGCTCGATCTTTCGACCAGTCTTTAAGGGGGGGAATCTTCTCATAATCATCAAGTCTACCGAGGGCCTCCAGGCGGTCGACAATCAGCTGCCAGGCACAGTCAAGATCCTTTGAGATCTCGCACTTGCCGTTCGAGGAACCGCCGCAGGGGCCATTCATCACCCGTTTGCAGCAGCGACTGACCGGGCAGACACCACCGGTGAGTCCCAGAACGCAGTCGCCGCAGGCCTGACACTTCTCGGTGAAGTGGCCGGTGGCTATGACATCGCCCAGGAAGGTGGTGTTCAGAGCAGGATAGACGGGGGTAGTGTGATATTTGGAGGCCATAAACTGGACACCGATACCGCAGGCAAGACTGAGTACCGCTTCGGATTTCTCCAGAAGATCGCGGGCCGAGTCAAAAAACTCATGCTCGCACTGCCGCTCGATACCGCTGTCGACAATCTCGATATCCATCCCATCCTGAGTCGCTCTCATCCTGAGCAGCGAAGCCAGTATCCCGGCCTCCTTGTTGCCGCCCTGATGACAGACCGCAACACAGGTGTTACAACCAAAGACCGTGAGCCTTTTGTGCCCTTTGATCATCCCCCAGATCTCTTCAAACGGTTTCTGTTCTCCTACTATCATAGCTCCTCAACTCCTTTTGCGATAGAAACACAGGACTATCGGTACACTCGCTGACAGTGCAGATTATTTGCCCATCTCGTGCTAACCCTTCTTTTTCTGGAGGGCCAGCCAGATAGGTGAAGGCCCCAGCCCATTGATCCGCTCGGTGAACTCAGTGCAGATTTCGGCCCATCTCGGTCCCTGAGCCGCCGAGAGATTGAAAAAATGCAGTCTCTCAGGGTCTACGCCGACCGTTGCCAGCAGACCTTTCAAACGTTTCACTCTTTTCGCCGCATTGGTATTTCCTTCCAGGAAATGGCATTGGCCCTCCAGTCAGCCAGCGACAAAGACGCCGTCTATGCCCCGCTCAAAGGCCCGCAGGACATAGATATGGTCGAGCTTACCCGTACATGGCAGCCGGACGACTTTGGAATTGGGCGAAT
This sequence comes from Desulfoprunum sp., assembly GCA_030696435.1. Taxonomy (GTDB): domain Bacteria; phylum Desulfobacterota; class Desulfobulbia; order Desulfobulbales; family Desulfocapsaceae; genus Desulfoprunum. The sequence goes on from JAUYSF010000248.1 coordinate 1,460, forward strand.
AGGACAGCCGCATCACCCCGGCCAGGTCGGCAGCGGCAAAGGCACAATAATGGCAAGCGAAAGCGATAATATTCGCCTGCCAGCCGGCGGGAGTCTCCTGCGGCTTTTCCGGACTCTGCTGTTCGTGGATCTTTTCTCCATCAGGTATCATTGTTCTCTTTCCCTTACTCTTGACTTTGATAAGGAGTTGTCACTGAATCAATCATCGCCAATATCTGATCATCCCTGAAACAGTTGACCTGAAAAGCCTTGGCCGGACAGACACCGGCGCAGATGCCGCAGCCGGCGCATTTCACCTCGTTATGGCTCACCCGGCCATCCTCATCGATAAAAGGAGAACCGAAAGGACAGGCCCTGAAACAGGCTAGACAAGACATGCAGATGTCCCGGTTGTGCTTGGCAATAATGCCCGAGACAGTCAGGCTGTCGCGGGAAAGAAGGGCTCCAACCCTGCCGGCAGCCGCCAGAGACTGACTGATGGTCTCTTCGAGATTTTTCGGGGCGTGGGCCAGACCGGCAAGAAACATCCCCTCACTGGCGAAGTCAACCGGCCGCAGTTTGACATGGGCCTCCATGAAATAACCGTCATTGTTGCGGGTGAGTTTATAGGTCTGGGACAGCTTCTGGGCATCATCCTGAGGCCGCAGTCCGGTGGACAGGATGAGATAGTCGGCGTCGACTTCCATCTCCCGCCCCATGATCTTGCCGTCAAACCGAACCTTAAATCCGTCACCCTCCGGGACAATCTCCGGCTTGCGATCGGGGGTGTAGAGAAAGAACAGGACCCCGAGATCACGGGCTTTTTTATAATACTCCTCTTTCATTCCATAGGCCCGAAGATCGCGATACAAGACTACCACCTGGGCATCCGGCATCCTCTGCTTGATGGCGATGCTGTTTTTCAAGGCATCCTGACAGCAAATTCTGGAGCAGTAATTGGCCGGTTCCTCACGCGAGCCGACACACTGGATCATCACGAAGCGGTCACGCGCCGAGGGTTGATTCACCGCCAGCCATGCCTCCAGCTCACGCTGGGTCATGATATTCCCAGATTGACCGTAGCCATACTGATCCGGCACATATTCGGTGCCGCCACTGGCTAAGAGTATCGCCCCGTGCTCGAAGTGTGTCGCATCTGTCAGCATTGTCTGGAAATTGCCGACAAAACCCTCGGTGTTTTCTATCGTGGTCCCTAGATGGACCGTGATCTTATCACTCTGTTCCACCCTCGTTCTGGTCTCAGCAAGAAAGGCCTGGACATCATCTCCGTCAAGGGTATGCCTGACATTTTTCAGGAGCCCACCAAGACTTGCCTCCCTTTCCACCAGATGCACGCCATAGCCTTGTTCGGCCAGAGAAAGAGAGGCCGTCATACCGGCGATACCGCCACCGATCACCAGGGCGGCATGGGTCACTCCGACGGATTTTGAAGTCACCGGATCAAGGAGGCGGGTTTTGGCGACATTCATATTGACGATCTGTATGGCTTTGGTCGTCGCCTTCTCTTTATCCGCCATATGGCACCAGGAACACTGCTCCCGAATATCGGCCAATTCAAAGAGGAACCTGTTCAGCCCAACCTCACGGATGGTGTCCTGGAACAGAGGCGCATGGGTCCGCGGGGTGCAGGAGGCCACCACGACCCGGTTCAAACCTTTTTCCTTGATCAGATCCCGAATTTTCTGCTGGCCGTCGGGGGCGCAGGCATAGATGATGGTTTCGGTATGAGTCACACCGGGTTGAGTCGCCGCGGCTTCGGCGACCCTCTTGACATCAACGGTACCGGCGATATTGACGCCGCAATGGCAGACGATGACCCCAATTCTCGGCTCTTCACCGGTGATATCCCTCTCGTCGACCAGGACAACCTCTTCGATCTCACTGCCACGGCTCTCGCTGAGGAGTTCCATGGCTTTGGCCGCCGAGCCGCTGGCCTGGATGACGGTTTCCGGGATGTCTTTGGGCCCCTGATAGATACCGGCCACATAGATACCCGGCCGACTGGTGGCGACCGGCTCCAGTTTAGAGGTCTTCGCGAAACCATACGTATCGGTTTCTATGCCGAAGATCCCGGCAAACTCCTGCGCATCGGGACGGGGCTCAAAGCCCACGGAGAGGATGACCATATCATACTCTTCATGGATGAGCCGGCCCTCTTCATCAACCGAGTGGATAAGCAGGTTTTTAGTCTCCGGATCCTCAATGATCTCTGAGATCATCGCCCGGACATACCTGACGCCGCTGTCGTTCTTGGCCTTGTCGATATATTTGTCAAAGTCCTTGCCGAAGGCCCGAAGCTCCATATAATAGACAGTCGCATCCACTTCCGGGTCGTGTTCCTTGGCAATGATCGACTGTTTGGCGGCATACATGCAGCACACCGACGAGCACCAGGGATTGGCATTATGGGCATTACGGGAACCGACGCACTGAACCCAAGCCAGCCGCTTGGGATGCCTGCCGTCGGATGGTCGCTCCAAGGTGCCGCTGCAGGGGCCGGAGGCCGAGAGAAGTCGCTCGAACTGCAGCGAGGTGACAACGTTTTTCAGACGGCCGTAGCCCAGTTCGTGGCGGATGTCGGGGTCATAGGTCTTGGCGCCGGGAGTGAGGATGATCGAGCCGACTTTGAGGTCATATTCCTTGTCGGTATCGTCAAAATTGATGGCGTTGGCATCGCAGATCTTTTCACACTTGCGGCAGACCCCCTTGGTAAGAAAGAGGCAATGGGCACTGTCGATGGCCCTGGTATTCGGCACCGCCTGGGGAAAAAGAGCATAGATGGCCTTGCGCTTGTCGAGTCCCTGATTGAAGATGTTGGGCACCTTGCTCGGGCACTCCCCTTCACAGGCGGCACAACCGGTACAGCGGTCGGCATCGACATATCTGGCCTTTTCAAGGATCGTAGCGGTGAAGTTGCCTTCCTCGCCCGTGACCTTGACGATTTTTGCCAGGGTATGCATCTTGATATTGGGATGGCGACTGCTTTCAACCATGCGCGGTGAAATCATGCACATGGCGCAATCACCGGTGGGGAAGGTCTTGTCCAGTCTGGACATTGTCCCTCCGATGGAAGGTTCATCATTGATCAGATGAACCATGAGGCCACTACCGGCCAGATCGAGGGCCGCCTGCATACCACCGATTCCAGCCCCTACAACCAGCACTGAACCAACTCTATCCTTTTTTTCCTGTCCCGGGCTTATCCTTGTCAAAACAAGATCCTCCTTCAGATCAGCCCCGACACCTTCGCGACACTGGCCATTCTGCAATCACCAGGGAAACCCGCGGGACGTGATCAGAATAATACGGTTAGAAAATAAATCGGTAAACGTTCTTCAGCTCTCGGTCATTATCTATACCAATCTCTTTTTTACTCCCCGACGCGGCAGATGCAAAGTGATTTAATCGGTCAGCTGCAATAATTCTACAAATTTCCCCAAGAAAAATCTCCGACCACTTTGATATCCTTTGGATCTCGGTGAAAAGCCGGCAATCAAGCTGGTTGGATGGTGTATCCATGTTGCAATGCCAGTTTTTCGAACATCTGGGCCAATCCGGTCGCCAGCATAAACACGGCCCCGACATCGAGATTTTCATCTATTGTTCTATCGAAGAACACATTGAGACTGGAAGCGATACCCTCTGATTCCCTCCAGTAGCAGATCATCAGAGGTACTCGCGGAAAAACATGCAGGACAACCGAGATGTCCGAGGCAAACTGGGCGTCCACATGCCGCCCATCAAACAGATGAACGATATCGTCAAAAAGATCGGGCCAGATATCGGCAACCCGTTTCATGGCCTCTTCACAGCGCCTTTTGAAAAGGAGATAGCGCTCCTGCCCCTCCCTGATTTCCCGAAACGAGATCCATTCTCCAACAACCGGCACTCCCGTGCAGTGCACGACATAGGTCAGGACGGGCACGGTCACCCAAGGGATGATATGGATGGCCGAAGAAAAGGCCCCGTTGCCGTTGATGCTAAAGTCCTTCCCGAGTATTTTCATAGTCAGGCGGCCCTGGCCAAAGTGGCCACCGACGCGCTGAGCGGCTGCAGCCAGATCGAGCCCTTGTATCTTTTCTCGCAGGGCCGACAGAAATTGCTCAGGATCTTCCTCTTCGGCCCGCAGTCCTCGCTTTGGCCCGACATAGCGCTGCACGGTTGCCGCATCGAGATGGGGACAACTTTCGAGGGACCGGCGCCCGCAAAAGACCGCACCGGCAAAGGCCAGGCAGGTTTTCTCACCACACCTGCGGCAGTTGCTTCTGTCCAGCAGGACAAATACTTCCATGGCATTCCCAAAGACCGCCATTTCCCTTCTCTCCCATCAATTCTTTTCCATGCCCCGCCTCAGCCTGTTTAAAGATCTGGCTGAGGCAGATTACCCTGTCATTCTTCTTCCTCGGAGTTTTGTCTATTTCTGATACCATAAAATCGCTCGTTCGACCTGGAATTTTGCGTCTTTTTCACGAATAGATTTGACGGATGTCCTTTTGCTTTATAAGACTTATGTATGTCGCATTTACGGCTCCCGGAAAAGGGCCCCGAGCATCCACATTCCAAAGGAGATTACCATGAAAGCCAACATTACCAAACTGTGCATGGGTGACAGGAACTGCAACAAACTCTGCCCCGAGGTCTTTGAGTATGATGAGGACCAGCTTCTTTCCATCGTCAAGTTCGAGGTAATCCCGGCGCACCTTGAGGCCATTGTTCGGCAGGCAGCGCGTGAATGCGGTGCCGAGGCCATCATCATTGAAGAGTAAACTTGAGAGAGGAGAGGCCGATGAAATTTCGCGAGAGCAGGACAGCCAAAAATCTGCTCATCTCCTTTTCCGCCGAGGCCCAGGCCCGCACCCGCTACAATTTCTTTGCCACACGGGCTCGGGAAGAAGGCTATCTGCAGATCGCCCGGCTCTTTGACGAGACTGCCGAGCAGGAGTATGAGCACGCCCTGCGCTTCTTCAAATTTTTTAACGGCGGCGAACTGGAGATCTGCTGGACCTTCCCCGCCGGGGTGATCCTCGATACCAAGGCCAACCTGCTCTCCTCAGCGGAACTCGAACTCTATGTCCATGGCACCATGTATAAAGGTTTTGCCCTGATCGCCCGTGAGGAAGGATTCGAGCGGGCGGCCGAGACCCTGGACGCCATCAGCGTGGCCGAGCGCTACCATGAGGAAATATTCCGGGAACTGGCCGACAATATGGCCGCAGGAAGATGCTTTGCCCGTGCTGAGGAGCAGATTTGGAAATGCCTGAGCTGCGGCTACCTGCACCACAGTGCCGAGGCCCCGAGCAAATGCCCGGCCTGTGTCAATCCGCAAGGGCATTTTGCTTTGCTGGAAAAGAACTGGTGAGATGGGTGGGTTACAAACAAGAGAGGGCTTGCCTATAGCAGTGAGCAGTGGAAATGCCTCTCCCCTCATGCCACATCAGGGGTAGTGTTCGCACAGACGCCTTTCATCTTTTTGCGGAGCTTCTTCCACTCCTCACTCTCCCAAGGGGCTGTGCTGAGCCTGCTACAGTAATCAGTCAGCGAGCTGTCCATTTCTCTCAGGAAGACCGTTGCATTGATGGTCTTTGTGGGACTATCAAACAGCACGTTCAAGTCTCGCCGGATGTGCCACCCGCCAGTAGTTTCGCCTTGATGCATGATACCGCAGCGAACGTGTGCGTAGAACGCTTGCGCGTGCCCACGGAACGGCAAGAAACGGTTTTCTCGGTCGAAGAACTGGCAGAACGCTAAGGCGCTGTTGGGAGACTTACGCCAGCCATGCCAGAAAGACTCCAACGCTTCAATCAAGAGACATGCGGAGGCCATCATGATGAAACCGCTCTTCTTTGGATTGTCGTCGAATGGCAGGACGTACCGCTCATGGAACCGCTCGCGGATAAAGCTGGAAATTTCAGTGCGGTTCTTGGCCTTCTCCATTGCGAGATATTTACTCACAGTGGTTGAGTTGGACAGGAAAGAATCACGTTGAGGCGCGTTCATCTAGGCTCCATCTAAGTGGCATAAGTAAATCTGTAGTTCTGGATAACACACCATTTTTGATGTTACCCTATTAAGTGAATTCAGGTTGTTACACAATGGCTTCACCCAAACGGTAGCCATTAACCTGAGAGGGCGTTAACATATAGATATTTTGTGAAAATATATTTCTTAGCGTACGATTTTTTCCGTTTCGTGAGCTGATCCTTTCATAGACAACCCAAACCGGCGTCGAGCCACCTTGCTGCAATTAAAAGTCATTTACTAATTCTTTCCTTTTAATCTCGTACTCTTCTTTTGTGATTAACTGGCTTTCATACATTTTTTTCAATTTTTCTAATCTGGCATAAACTGAATTATTATCAATTGATGGCGTTTCGCTTTTCAGAGTGGAGGTTTGGTCATTTTGCTCTATTGTTTTAACGGATGATTTCGGCACATTCTGCGCTTGGTTAAAAACTTTGTACGCGACAAAAGTACTATTTGGATTGTCCATTGGTCTTTCTTCTAAATACGACTTGTAAAGATATTCTGAAGCTAGAGTACCAATTAAACCAAAATACATACCAGCTCCCTTTTGGGCCATATCACAGGCAAAGTGCCGAATTTCACCTGCTTCAAGCGTGACTTTACGCTTTTCAGTATAAATTTTATATGGTTCGGTGGGTGTCCAGGAAAGTTCATAAACTCCTGGCAACAAATCAACAATGATGTATTCATCTATTACAGATGACCATACTTGCCGATCATTTATGAAAACTGGGCCAACTTGTTCAACTGACCTCAATCTTGCCCAACTCAATTTCCCAGAAGTTATTTTCAAACGACTCATGCCGCTCTCTAAAGGTGGCACATTGTCTGAGTACTTTGGCCGATGTGTTGGGAGAGAAGCACATCCAACCAAAATTAACGCGATGGTAAAGATTGCTAATATGTTACTGATTCGAATCATTTTTTCTCCTTCCAAGAAGTGGTTTTTTTGTTAAATCAATAACCGCGGTGCTGACCTGCGCCGTGGGCAGCGCAAGCAAGCGAAGCTTGGTTATGGTGATCACGGTGTCAGGGCAAGGGGCTTGACGAAGTCAGCACCGCGGCTCATGGCGACGCAGTCGCCATGAGCAAGTAATTCTGGATAACACACTATTTTTGATGTTATCCAGAAAAATGATATTTTCCGATTTTTTGCTGAAGCCATGTCTTCTTACAATACTCTTCGAAAGACCTACAATGTGCGAAGCATTATCTCAATAAATCATTATTTCTTGAGATAATTTTGAAATTACTGTCACACAGAAATTCCACGTATATCGAATATTAGACAAAATGATGATCGGCTGAAAACACTTTGTTCCCCCCTCACAACCAGGCCTCCCAGATCTGTTTTGTCTGACAATGGGGCTTGCCGCCCCCTTGACCCCCAGCTGTAGATCCACCCTCCGATGTCTGGCCGTGTACCTAGCTGGCCGTAAAAGGGGACGGATATATTTATCACCTCGCTTCAAAGTTGTTTCCTGTGCGAAGCTTCTTCTGAACCAGCCCCCTACACATGCTTCCCGAGAATCTTCTCAAGCGCTGTCAGTAATGCCTGACTATGCACCTTACCGGCGAAATGCACCGGGCTCTTAGCGTAGATCGGATCCCAGCCGGCCGGATCGGCGGAGCAGAAGAACTGGGTGTCAAGGCCGATCTTTCTGACCACATCAGCAACCGAAACACCGATCATCCTCTTGGCCGCATCCCAAGTCGCACCGCAGGGCGCTCCCCGCAACACGACCACTTCGGCGATCAGCCCGTCTTTGACCACCACCTCAAACTCCGGGGCGCCAAACCGCTCGCCATAGTTACCGAGACAATCCTGCCTCGGCAGCCCACATCAGGTCGGGGGAGTCATGACCCGTTTTCCAACCCGCTTCTTGCCAGACGATATGACCGGGATCCCCTGTTCCACGCACATTAGGACAAGATCGTGGGAAAGATCCTGATGCCTGAGATAATCGAGCACTAGATCGGCCTCGATTGTCTCGGGCAGATAGGCCCGGGCGTCGTCGAGCACCAGCGGCAGTGGCTCATCGATCGAGATGATCTCAAGGGCAATGATATCGGCCCCGTACTCCCTGACCCCGGCAATCTTCCGCTCACCGCTGCCATTCTGCTGAAAGACGACCACCCTCTGCAACGGGGTGGTGTTCGCGCTGTCTCTATTTTCCATTTTGTTGTCCAATAATATATAGCCGCATTAGATATCCAGGCGGACCCAGCGGGTGCAGAATCTGTAGGCGGCCTCCAGGAGCTTTTTCCTGTTCTGGCCCTCGTGGATCAGGGCATGAAACTGCCCCGCCGGATCACGGTACAGAACCATGCCGGCAGTCAAAATTTCTGTCTCTCCCCTGAAGTTGATACAGAGAGAATCCTGCAGAGGGGTAATATCCAGCTCATCATCCTGAAACTGAAAATAGGCCATCTGGGCCATGGCCTGAAACTCATGTTTGGCATGGGCTGTGGCCTTGACGGTCAGCATCTTGATATATCCCGGCTCGGTAACGGCTATCTCCGGGACGATGATCAAGCTGGCGCAGCCTGTTATGGTGCGACCGGCAAGCTGCAGGGTGATAGTATCGATATCCACAACTGTATTCTCTTCTCTGATGCAAACAAAATGGGGAATCAGGCCCGGGCAGAACCTGATTCCCCAGTGTCGAGTCCTTCTCCTGAGCACGGAGAAAGAAAAAAATATTACCTCTCTATCCGTACCGCGCAGACCTTCGCTTCCATGATCTTGCAGATCGGGTCGAGGGCATCACTCGTCAGCCTGTTCGCCCCCGCCTCTTTGTAATGGAAGGGGATAAAGACGACCTTCGGCGGTACGATATCCGAGACCCGAGCCTTGACCCGGATGGTGCCCCGGCGTGAAGTCACCGTCAGCATCTCCTTGTCTTTTACCCCGAGATCCTTGGCATCAGCCGGATTGACCTCGACAAAGGCCTCAGGCGCCACCGCAGCAAGACCGGTCGATCTCCTGGTCATGGTGCCGGTATGATAGTGGAACAATTCCCGGCCGGTGGTCAGGACATAGGGATATTCCGCATCCGGCAGCTCATCCGAGAGAACATAGGGCACCTTGGTAAACAGCGCCTTGCCCGTTTCGTTGCGCGGGAAGGTCTTCTCGAAGAGATACGGTGTGCCGGGATGGTCTTTGGTCGGGCAAGGCCACTGCAGGCTGTCCCGATCCAGTCGAGCATAATCCATACCGGCGATGCCCGCCCAGAGAGAAGCGACCTCATTAAAGACCTCAGCCGGTTGCACTGTCGCTGCAGCATCACCACCGGTCAGGCGTTGAAATATTTCATGAATAATGGCCAGGTCATCTCTTGCCGCACCAGGTGAAGCAATGGCCGGCCTGACCCGCTGCACCCTTCTTTCCGAACAGGTAAAGGTGCCGTTTTTCTCGGCAAACGAGGCGCTGGGCAGGACGACGTCGGCCAGCTCTGCAGTCTCCGTCAAAAAGATATCCTGGACCACGAGGAACTCTAGGCTTTCAAAACCCTTGACCGCATGGTTGGTATTGGGATCAGACACGGCCGGATTTTCGCCAAAAATATACATCCCTTTCATCCTACCGGCGAGCATGGCCTCGGTCATCTCTGAGGCGGGCAGGCCTGGCACATCAGAAAGTGCTGCACACCAAGCCGACTCAAATTTCTGCCGGATCTCAGGAATAGCCACCTTTTGATAACCGGGGAAGACATCGGGCAGACAGCCCATGTCGCAAGCACCCTGAACGTTATTCTGGCCTCTGAGCGGGTTGACGCCCGCAGCATCCTTGCCGAGATTGCCGGTGAGCATGGCCAGATTGCCGACGGCATGGACGTTGTTGGTGCCCATGACATGCTGGGTGATACCCATGGCATAATAAATCCCGGCATTGCCTGCAGAGGCATAGATCCTCGCCGCCTTGCGGATATCTTCCGCCGGCACGCCGGTGATTTTCTCGCCGAAATCGGGGGTGAATTCCTTCAGCGATTCGACAAACTCGGCAAACCCTTCGGTACGCTCGGCGATGAAGGTTTTATCCTCAAGCCCCTCGGCCAGGATGACATGCATCATGGCATTCAGCAGCACGGAATCGGTCCCCGGTTTATGCCGCAGCCACAAGGTGGCAAACTTGACGAGCGGTATCTTGCGCGGATCGGCGACGATCAACTGGGCCCCACGGGCCACAGCCTCTTTCATCCGCAGACCGATAATCGGATGATTCTCCGTGGTATTGGAGCCGATAACAAAAAGGGCCTCATTGCGGGAGATGCCCTCAACGGAATTGCTCATTGCGCCTGAACCGAATTTGGCAGCCAGACCGGCCACCGTTGCGCTGTGTCAGTATCTGGCGCAGTGATCGACGTTGTTTGTGCCAATCCCCACCCGCATGAGTTTCTGGAAGAGATAGTTCTCTTCGTTGGTACAACGGGCCGAGGCCAGACCGCCAATGGCATCGGCTCCATGCTGTTCTTTTATGGCCGACATCTTTGCCACGACGAGATCCAGGGCCTCATCCCAGGTGGCCGGCTCAAGCTTCCCGCCCTTTTCCCGTCTGATCAGCGGGGTGGTCAGGCGGTCTTTACTGTTGATAAACTCGTAGCCAAACCGGCCCTTGACGCACAACCAGCCACGATTGTGATTATCCGACCGGGAAGAAACCCGGACAACCTTATTGGCATGGCTGTGCAGGGTGATATTGCAGCCGCAGCCACAGTAGGTGCAGGTTGTCTCGGTGTTTTCCATACCCTCCAGACGAGGCTGACCGGCCCACATCTTGGCCGACAGCGCCCCCGTCGGACAGACGGAAACACACTGGCCACAGAACTCGCAATTGAGTTCGTTTTTAAACGGCGGACAGATGTCCGACTCGAAACCCCGATTGGCATAGCCGATGGCCCCTACCCCTTGCACCTCGTCGCAGACCCGGACACAGAGGCCGCAGAGCACGCATTTGTCTTGCTCACGCATGATGAAAGGATTGTTGTCAACACGGTTATGCTGGCGCACGGCGCCCTTAAAGCGGCTCTCCCTAATGGCATATTTATAGGCCAGATTCTGCAGGGTGCAGTCTCCCGCCTTGATGCAGACCATGCAGTCGTTGGGATGATCTGAGAGCAGCAGTTCGACGGTGGTCTTGCGCAGGCGTTCAAGCCTCGGGTTCGTGGTAGTCACCACCATGCCATCGGTGGCCGGGGTAGTACAGGAGGTGACCGGTCGTGGCAGTCCGGCAATATCAACAATACAGAGCCGGCAGGCCCCATGCGGTTTCATGCGCGGATCATGACAGAGGGTCGGGATGTCAATTTTGGCCAGACGGGCTGCTTCCAGGACGGTAGCCCCCTCCGGCGCCTCAATCTTCTTTTCATCTATTGTCAGGCTTATCATAGTCTAATCCTTTATCACCGCGCTGAATTTACAGACATCAAAGCATGATCCGCATTGGATACAAAGGGTATTGTCAATATGATGCGGTTGTTTCTTTTCTCCCGTGATAGCATTTACTGAACAGGCCTTGAGGCACATGCCACAGCCGACACACATATCCTGGCGAATGAAAAAGGTCAGCAGCTTGTTGCAGACCTTGGCCGGACATTTCTTCTGATTGATGTGGGCCTCGTACTCGTGCCGAAAGTATTTGATGGTACTCAGCACCGGATTCGGGGCCGACATGCCGAGCCCACAGAGGCTCGAATCCCGGACATCCTCCGCCAATTCCTGCAACAGTTCGATATCGCCCTTTTTGCCCTTACCCTCAGTTATCCGGGTGAGGATCTCAAGCAGGCGCTTGGTGCCGATCCGGCAGGGCACGCACTTGCCGCAGGATTCATCCTGAGTAAATTGGAGGAAGAATTTGGCGATGTTGACCATGCAGTCGGTTTCATCAAGGACCACCATACCGCCGGAACCCATCATCGAGCCGACCGACTTCAGCCCCTCATAGTCGACTGGCAGATCGATATACTGCTGCGGGATACAGCCACCCGATGGACCACCGGTCTGCACCGCCTTGAACAGCTTGTCTCCCTCAATACCGCCGCCAATCTTGAAGATGATATCGTTGAGCGGCATGCCCATCGGTATCTCGATAAGACCGGTGTTCCTGATCTTGCCGGTGAGGGCGATGACCTTGGTGCCCTTGCTCTTCTCCGAACCGATCGAGGCGAACCACTCGGCACCTTTGTTGATGATGGGCGGGATATTGGCCAGCGTCTCGACATTGTTAATAATGGTCGGCTTGCCCCAGAGTCCCTTGTTGGCCGGGAACGGTGGTTTCGCTCTCGGCATGCCGCGCTCACCCTCAATTGAAGCAATAAGAGCCGTTTCCTCACCGCAGACAAAAGCCCCCGCCCCGAGCTTGATCTTGACATCAAAATCGAACTGGCCCCCGAAGAGCTTCTTGCCGAGATAGCCTCGCTCCCGGGCTGCCGCAATGGCGATGCGCAACCGGTCAACGGCAAGGGGATATTCGGCCCTGATGTAGACATAGCCAATACTTGCACCGATGGCGTAGGCCGTGACGATCATACCCTCGATCACCGCATGAGGATTGCCCTCAACGACCGAGCGATCCATAAAAGCACCCGGATCTCCTTCGTCGGCATTACAGATGACATAGCGCTGATCCGCTTCATTGGCCGCGCAAAGGCTCCACTTCAGGCCAGTCGGGAAACCACCGCCACCTCGACCGCGCAGGCCGGAGTTCTTGACGGTGACAATCACCTCCGCGGGAGTCATAGTGGTCAGGGCCTTTTTCGCCGCGGTATAGCCGCCGACCCCCAGATAATCATCTATCGATTCCGGGTTTATTTTGCCCAGATCTGCCAAGACGATCTTGGTCTGGTTGTCGTGGAAGACATGATAGTCATCCCCCACCAGCCATTCCGTGACCGGCTGCTTCCCGATGACGTGGTCCTGAATGAGCCTTTTCACCATCTCCGGCTGAATATATTGATAGGTTGAGACCTCGCCGTCGACATTGATATCGACCAGAACATCCCTGGCGCAGAATCCCCGGCATCCCACTTTATGGAGCCTGCAGCGCTCTTCGATCCTGGCATTTTTTACTCCGGCGGCCTCAAACTCCTCCTTAAAAGCCGTCATCACCATTTCTGCACCGGCTGCGATGCCACCGGTGCCCATGCACACATTGACAATAATTTCGCTATTCACGGTCTTATTCCTTATAGGTTTTAAGAGTCTTGGAGATCTTCTCCGGGTTCATCTTGCCATAGACTTTATTATTGACCAGGACGACGGGCGCGATACTGCAGGCCCCGACACAGTTGACATTTTCCAGGGTAAACATCATATCCTTGGTGGTGGCGGTGCCCTCGGGGAGTTTCAGATCGTCCCGAAGCCGCGAGATAATCCGAGATGCTCCTTTAACGTGACAGACGGTGCCCGAGCAGACCGTGATGATATTCTTACCGCGGGGGGTCAGATGAAACTGGGAATAAAAAGTGATGACACCATAGAATTTCGAGGCCGGGATATTGGTTCTTGCAGAGAACCAATGCACCGATTCCTCCTGGACATAGCCGAATGTATTCTGAATCTCCTGGAGTACGGTGATGATATTATCACCATGCGCCACCGTCTTCTGGTATATCCCCTCTAACGCTTCTTCCATCTGCTGTTCCATAGCTGCATACCCCGCCAAAAGTGTTCGATCAGTCGAGATATCTCTCTTCGGAGGTATCCCGTTCCTCAAGTCCTTACCCTTGCACCTTGTCCTGCAACTCAATATTGTATGTGGTCTTCACCACGCGTAATCTATCAAACTCTAGCGCTTTCCAACTGAAAGGTCGAGAAAGAAAAGAAGGGTTAAAAAATAAAAGAGTTCTATCGTAAAGAGGACTTCTTTTATATTGTATTACGCACTTTGTCTTTGTAGACTACATTCATCTTGACAAGGACATTTGACAGCAGCCAGGCACTTTTCACCGCAGATGATCTCAATTAGGAGGAACAGAAGATGAAGATCAAGCTTGATCAAAACCTCGTAGAGTTCTCACCCGATAATGACCAGGAAGTGAAAGAGTTGAATGCCCTGTGGAGGGTCGTTGTTGATTGCGTCAAATTCAATAAAAAGTTGGTACCCGTAGGAGAATATATCCCCGGTGAATCCAAGCTTGCCCGCTTCGCCATCGAGGAATAAAGCACATCTCCGGCTGCGGAGAATGCGGTGAGTCCTCGCCACTCCTCCTCACCCCGCGCCCGGCATTAACTGTGGGTATCCGGTATCTACATCATTACAGGAAAGACATGGCTTGAGTTTTTAAACCCCGCGCTCTGACAAACACATACTCTGACTGAGGGTTGAGAGATTGAATTATGACTTTTAATTTACTTCTGGCTGTATCTGTCTCTGTCTGTCTTATCGGTCTCATTCTTCGATTCACCACCTGGTTTGCTCAGGGCATTCGTCCTGAAACACAACAATTCAGCATCCCCGAGAGGCTATCCGCCGCACTGACGGGTATTTTCGCCGTACTGTTCAGCGCGAAAATCCTGGCTGTTCTCAAGTCACTCTTGATGGATCTCCTTCTGCAGCAACGGATCCTGGCAAAGAGCGGACTGCGCTGGATTGCCCATACCCTGATATTCACCGGCTTTCTCCTGCTATTTTTCCTGCATGCCCTCGATTCGGTTGTGACCGAGAACCTATTCAGCGGCTACATTTCAACCCTGAGCCCCTATCTCTTTCTGCGCAACCTCTTCGGCATAATGGTCCTCGCGGGTATCGCCATTGCCGTCTACCGCCGGATCACCCTCAAACCGCAACGGCTGAGGACCTATGCCAGTGACTGGGCTGCCCTGGTTTTCATCGGAGCCATTGTCCTCTCGGGCATGCTGCTTGAAGGGACAAAAATGTCCTCATATTCCACTTTCCAGAAGATGGTCGAGGAGTATGGCGATGTTGCCGACGAGCAGGAGCAACAGGCGCTCGAGGCCTACTGGATAAAAAACAACGGATTAGTCATTACCCACAACACCGCTGCCATAACAGATGAGCTCCTCACCCAGGGTGAAGAGGTAAGTAGTAGGACCTGTGGGGAATGCCACACTGCCAACAGCTCGGCCTTTGCCAGCTTTGCCGTGGCAAAAGTTGCAGGCCCCGTCGCGGCGGCCGTGGGGGATGCCGGAGCGGTGAACACCCTCTGGTATCTCCATATCCTGCTCTGCCTGTCCTTTCTGGCCTGGCTGCCCTTTTCCAAGATGTTCCATATCATCTCAGCCCCGGTCAGCCTCATCATCAACAGGGTGATGGGCAAAGAAAACGGCAGCCCAGCCAATGTCCTGACCCGGCAGATGATCGGGCTTTCGGCCTGCACCCACTGCGGTTCCTGCAGCCTGGAATGTTCCGCCAATATGTTTTTTGAATCGTTCCAGAACGAGTTCATCCTGCCCTCGGAGAAGGTCCAGTTTCTGAAAAACATCGCAGCCGGCAAGGATCTCGACACCGAGACCTTGAAAAACCTCCAGCAGGGGCTCTATGTCTGTACCAGTTGCGATCGGTGCACCGCCATCTGCCCATCAGGGATAAACCTCAAGGAACTCTTTGTCAGTTCACGCTACAATCTTCTCGGCCGAGGCATCCCCGAGACCTCGCTGCTCAGCCATTTCTCCTTCCCGCTGGCCCTGGCCCAGAGCTACGCAAGCGACCACCTCAAGGCCCTCAAGACTGTCGAGCAGCTCTTTAAAAAGAGCTTCAAAGCCCTCTCCGACATGGTCCTGCCCCTGTCTCTGGACAGACCGCGGGATCTCGGCAACGCCTCGTTTAAGAGCTGCTATTCCTGCCAGCGCTGCACCAATATCTGCCCTGTTGTCCGCAGCTATGACAACCCAGTCGAGGCATTGGGTCTCTTGCCCCATCAGATTATGTTCAGCCTTGGCATCGGCAATGTTGAGCTTGCCATGGGCTCAAAGATGATCTGGAGCTGTTCCACCTGTTATCTCTGCCAAGAGCACTGCCCCAATCAGGTTGAGTTATGCGATATTTTTTATGGTTTGAAAAACGCAGCTATCAATAAAATCGAGGCGGGAGACACGCAATGAAATACGCATTTTTCCAGGGCTGCAACATCCCTGTTCGCATTGAACAATACGCCGATTCCACAGAAGCGGTACTGCAGGTCTTTGGTATCGAGTTAGAGAAGATTCCAGAATTCAACTGCTGCGGTTACCCAGTGCGCAATGTCGATGAGAAGGCCTACATCCTGCCTTCCGTGCGCAATATGGCCATTGCCGAAAAAGCCGGCCTGGATATCCTTGTCATCTGCAACTGTTGCTTTGCCAGCCTGCAAAAGGCCAGAAATGTAATGGAGAAAGACCATGGGCTGAAGGAGGAGATCAACAGTCTCCTCGCCAAAGAAGGCCTGGCGTATACCGGCAAAACTGTGATCCGGCATTACCTTACCGTCCTCCACGAGGAGGTCGGCACCGAGACGATAAAGAAAAAGCTGGTCAATACCTGCAAGGATCTCAAGCTCTCGGTCATTCACGGCTGCCATGTCCTGCGGCCGCGTGAGATTACCAAGTTTGACGACTCTTTCGTTCCCAGGATAACCGAGGATCTCATCGGGACAACAGGGGCGACAAGCCTCGACTGGCGTGGCAAGATGGAGTGCTGCGGTGCCGCTCTAGCCGGCCTCAACGACGGATTGTCACGCAGCCTGCTCGAAGAGAAGATCGCCGGAGCCCAGAAAGCCGGGGCCGACTACATCACCCCCATCTGTTCCTACTGCCACCTCCAGTTCGATACAACCCAGAAAAACATGATGGCCGACAAACCCGGGGCCAAGCTTCTGCCGGTCCTCCTCTATCCGCAACTCCTTGGCCTCTGCCTGGGAATTGATGAACAGCGGCTGGGCATCGCCCGCAACAGCACCATCGAAGCCAATAATATCGAGCACATCAAGGCCCAGCTGGGGCCACCCTCT
>JAUYSF010000260.1 GCA_030696435.1 Desulfoprunum sp.
AACCGTCATTGCCAAGACCGATCTGGTAATGCGGCGGATAGCCAGTGAGGATTTCCAGAGGTTACCGATAATTATGAAAATATTTCAAAGAATTGCCCAAGGGCGGCAGGAGGAAGCTACCCCCCCTGGGCAATTCTGAGAAACTGGACCTTTTTTGCCGAAGTTCACCTATTCGGTTACGAGCACCACATACTGGCTCATATTCCCTGACCGGATTTTCAGGAGAAGCCGCTTGGGATGGCTGGATTTTTTCATCCCGAGTTGCAGTTCCTGAAGGCTGGTGACCTTCTGCTTATTGACCTCCTCAATGAGATTTCCTGCCTGAAGCCCTGCCAGGGCAGCCGGGCTTCCCGGCTCAACCGCGCTGATCACAACGCCCTTCTGACTCTTCTTGTAGCCAAGTTGCTCGGCAAGCTCCGGGGTCATATTCTGTAAGGTGAGACCGAACTGTGTGAGATTGCTTGTATCGTTTTCTGTCTGCGCGATCTGACCAAAATTAGATGGTTGTTCACCTATCGCAAGTTCGATATCCTTTTCCTGGCCCTCTCGAATGATATGCAGGGTGGCTTTGGTACCCGGAGGTATGAGCGCTACCTGGTTACGTAGATCGGAGACATCTTTCAGAACTCTCTCGTTGAGTTGCAGAATGACGTCACCTTGCTGTAAACCGGCACTGGCGGCAGGTGAGTCTGCCTGAACTTCACTGACCAGGATACCTTTGGCCGTTTTCAGATCGAAAGATTTTGCCAGGTTTTCATCGACATCCTGGATGGCAACACCCAGCCAGCCACGGGTTACCTTGCCCTGCTTCTGGAGTTGACCCTCAATGGCCTTGACCATGTTGATGGGGATAGCAAAACCTATGCCCATATAGCCGCCGGTGCGAGAGAACAGGGCGGAGTTGATGCCGATAACCTCACCGTGGGTATTGAGCAGGGGGCCGCCGGAATTGCCGGGATTGATGGCCGCATCGGTCTGGATGAAGCTCTCGTATTCATTGATTCCCACCCTGTTTCTGCCCTTGGCGCTGACGACACCAACTGTGACTGTCTGGTTCAGGCCAAAAGGGTTGCCGATAGCGATAACCCATTCTCCTACCTCAAGGGCATCAGAGTTGCCAAGCGTCAGGGTGGGGAGTTGGCCACTATCCTTTATCTGAATCAGGGCGACGTCGGTTTGCGGATCGCTACCAATCACTTTCGCTTTGAATTCACGCTCGTCTGAAAGGCGGACGGTGACGGAATCGGCATCTTGAACCACGTGGTTGTTTGTCAGGATATAGCCGTCCCTACTGATGATAAAGCCGGAGCCCTGACCCTGTTGACGATACTGGCGGGATGGGGAGTTGGGAGATTGTGGCCCGAAAAAATGTTCGAAAAACGGATTGTTGAACATCTCATCATTACCTCCTGGAAAACCTCCGCTGCTCTTAACAGATTTCTCGACTCGGATATTGACGACAGCCGGTTGTGCTGCCTTCACGACATTGACAAAGAGCCTGGATGATCTGTCAAGTAGGGCCGTGTCAGACGCTGTATCAGCTTTGGCTGAACTGTAGGTGCCCACCAGGAAGAGTGAACAGATGAAAAGAAATGTCAGTTTTCTTGGCCCCGACAGGCCGGGTTTATGAAGATACATAGAATTCTCCTTTCACATTGCCTATGGCAGATAAAAAAATGGGATTGCAAACGTATTCCGGAAAAAAGCACGGAATGCCTCATCTTCAGCGAAAACAGTAAAGCGGAAACCAGAGGCGTCAAGAAAGATTACGCAAATGTAATCTTGGGCAGAAAAAAGATTGGAGCAGGGAGGTCGTCTGGCGAGAGAGATACGGGATTGATGTCCCGTATCTCTCTTATTTTCAGGGATAAATATGGTCGTCAGCTTCTGATCATGTCGGCGATTTGAAAGGCGACCTCAAGGCTTTGCTCGGCGTTAAGGCGCGGGTCGCAGGTGGTCAGGTAGTTGTGATGCAGTTCCTCGTCGACGATATTTCTGGCACCGCCGGTACATTCGGTGACATTTTCACCGGTCATCTCGAAATGAACGCCACCCGGAACAGTGCCTTCTGACCAGTGGGTCTCGAAAAAGCAGGTGATCTCGGAGAGTATGTCGTTGAAATTACGTGTTTTATGGCCTGATTCTGCGGTGTAGGTATTGGCATGCATCGGATCACAGCTCCAGACGATATTCAAACCTTCCTGTTTCATACCTCGCAAAAGGGGAGGAAGAACCTTCTCGATTTTCTTCATACCAAGTCGGGTGATTATGGTGATACGGCCAGCCTCATTGTTGGGATTGAGGACTTCGACCAAACGTTTGACATCATCCAGGTCATAGGTCGGGCCGATTTTTACCCCGATGGGGTTGAGAACACCCCGGAGAAACTCAACATGGGCACCATCCACCTGCCTTGTCCTTTCGCCGATCCAGAGCATATGAGCCGAGCAGTCGTACCAACCGTTGGAGGTGGAGTCTACTCGGGTGAGGGCCTCTTCGTATTCAAGGAGCAGGGCCTCATGGGAGGTAAAGAGCTCGGTCTGGTTGATCTGCGGGTTGTCGGTGGGGATACCGATGGTTTCCATGAATTTGATAGCCTGTTCAATCTGTTTGGCTAATCGCTCATACGATCGTCCCATGGGCGACTGGATAACGAATTCCTGGTTCCAGGAGTGGACTCTCTGCAGGGTTGCAAACCCTCCCTTGGTGAAGGCCCGGAGCAGGTTCAGAGTTGAAGCGGCCATGTTGTAGCCCTTCATCATATATTTGGGATTGGGAATCCTTGCGGCCTCAAGCGGTTCGGGGCGGTTAACCATATCGCCCCGATACGAGGCTATCTCGATGCCGTTGACGATCTCGGTGTTGGATGAACGGGGTTTGGCAAACTGACCGGCTATCCGGCCAACCTTGATGACCGGCTTGCCACCGGCGTAGGTAAGCACGACGGCCATCTGCAGCAGGACCTTCAGGGTCTCCCGGATATTAGGTGCCGTAACCTTGGAGAAATCCTCAGAACAATCACCGCCTTGCAGGAGAAAGGCCTCGCCTTTGACTGCTTTAGCTAACTGGGCCTTGAGTGCCCGGATTTCACCGGCGAAGACCAGAGGCGGCAGTTGAGAGAGATCAGTCAGGACTCGGTCAACTTCAGTTTGATCCGGCCAAATGGGTTGCTGGAGAGCGGTATATTTTTTCCAGCTTGATTTGCTCCATGTCATGTCAGTGGGTGTCATACAGCTCCCTCATTATCGATAATTATTTGCGGTAATATATAAAAACAGATTCTTAGACACAGCAACGTTCAACATCGAAGGCATTGAGGATACGCAGTTCCCTTTCCCGTTTAGCACCTTCTAACGGAGGAAGGAATTCCAGATCCGGCAGGATGTTCTCAGCGGCCGATCGATCAGGAATTGAATCTAACCCATAACCAAGAATCTTGCCAGTCGAAGTATCCAGAAGTTCGGCGTCTTCTCCGTTGGTGACAACCGCCAGAGGAATACGGTAGGCGGGGTTGAGGACCCGGCCGGCGGCCACCGCTGCCCTTTCGCGGCTAACGAGAGAACCGGGGCCATAACGGATGATCATGAACTGCCTGCCGCCAAGGCTGACAGTCAGTTCGATGACGGATCTGACAAAACAGCGGGAAAAAAAGGTCTCTATATACAGGCGAGGCTGCAGTTGAGCTTTTTGATAGAGTTTTTCTTCAACCATCATCCTGCTCAGGGCCTGGCGAAGACGCTCATCATCGGTGTCGGTCAGTTCCTCATGGGTGAGGTAATCGAAGAGCGTGCCGTAGATGAGATGATGGTGCAGGTGTTCTGTCATAAATCCCTCATGGAGGTCCTGTGAAGCCTGCAGTATCGACTAACGCTGGGTTGATCTTTCGGGATGGGCTCCAACGAGATCGGGGGTCCATTCCAGCCAAGTCGGCTCTGCTTCGTCAAAGAGCTGGCAGTGCTGCCCTGACTGTATCTGGTCGCCACCCTCAGGGGTTGCCAGAGCGATTCCACCCCTGACGATGGTCTCTAGGGTTTCAGTTTTCAGGCTGAGCCCGGAAAAAAGTCCG
>JAUYSF010000296.1 GCA_030696435.1 Desulfoprunum sp.
ATCATCCGTACGACCTGTTCGTAGATCTGCCAGTCGATATGTTCGACATTGCCCGACTCCTCGGCGATCGGCAGAAAATCGGCGGGCAACAGCAGTCCTCGACCATCATGCTGCCAACGCAGCAGGGCCTCGCAACCAATCATCTGCCCGGTCCGTAAATCCATCTGCGGCTGGTAGTGCAGCGATAGCTCCCTCTTGTCCATGGCCTGGCGCAAGCACCGCTCCATGCTCATATGGATTGCTATCCGATCATTCAATTCATCAGTGAAAAACTGAAAACTCCCATGCCCTTTTTCTTTGGCACGGAACATGGCCATCTCAGCGTTTTTGAGCAGTGTCCGTACATCCTTGCCATCCTTGGGATAGATACTGATGCCTATGCAACAGGATATTTCAGATACTTTCGGACCTATCTCAATTGGCCGGAGTATATTTTTTTGGACTTTTTGTGCCACTTTGGCGGCATCTGCACTTTCGTGCAGATTTGCCAAAACGATGGCAAAGACATCATCTCCCAGGCGGGCGACGGTATCGTTCTCGCGGACACTGGCTTTCAGGCGACCTGCTATTTTTTTTAAAACCCCATCCCCCATGTCATGACTGAGCCCAGCCATGAACAATTTAAAACGATCAAGATCAACAAACAGTACTGCCACCTGCTGTCGGAATCGCTCGGCTTGGAGCAGGGCTTGACTGATCCGATCTTCCAGCAAGTTGCGGTTGGGCAGACCCGTCAGGATATCGTGATTTGCGTGATATTCGAGTTGCGCTTCGTTCAGTTTTTGTGCACTGATATCACGGATAGTCGCGACAACTACGACTCCTTCAGCAGCCTCAATCGGACTCAGGTGTATATCAACCGGAAATTCACGGCCATCCTTGCGAAGGGCGAAAGCTTCCCCGGTGTGACGCATGGGGCGGGTCTCAGGATTCAGGTGATATACACCGACATAGTCCCGGTGATGGAGAAACCGTTCGGGAATAAGCATTTCCACAGATCTGCCGATTACCTCAGAACGATCATAGCCGAACAACGTTTCAAATTGCCGGTTGACGATGAGGACACGATGGTTGTCGTCGACAATAATTACAGGATCGGGAAAAGATTCCAGCAAATCCTGGAACCACTTCTCACCTTGCCGCAACGTCTTGTTGGTATCAAGTTTTGTCATGATAAACCTGATCACCCCAACGGCAACTCAATGATAAAGGTTGTTCCCACACCTTTTTCGGCTTCAAAAGAAAGGGTTCCCTGGTGTCTGTCAACCACCACCCGATGTGCTATTGCCAGCCCCTGCCCGGTACCTTTGCCTCGTTTCTTGGTCGTAAAAAATGATTCGAAGACCCGATCCTGGATTTCCGGCGGAATTCCCCCGCCAGTATCCTGAATTCGTATATGCACACTGTTACCCACTTGGCTGGTACGAAGGGTAATTTCCCCCAGCCCTCTTTTGCCGTTTTCCGTGAATTCTTCGATGGCATGAGCACCATTGACAATGATGTTTAAAAAGACCTGACCGATTTCCGCGGCATAACAGAGCACCAACGGTAAATCCGCAGCTAAATCAGTCTCCAATTCCGCTACATATTTCCATTCATTGCGGCAGATTGTCGCTGTGGTCTGAAGTATTGTGTTGATGTTCGCCGGAGTTTTTTCCTCATCCCCGGGATGAGAGAAATCCTTCATGGCGCGAACAATTTTCTCAACTCGATGGACACCTTCCAGACTCTGATCAAGTGTTTTCGGGATCTCCTCTAAGAGATAATCGATCTCGGCGTCGTCACGGGTCTTTGCCATACTCCGGCTCATTTCTTCCGGGATAACCCTGTTATCCACCAGCTCTCGCCAGAAATGATCATAGGTATTCAACGTACTTGTAATATCCTCCAGAGAATCTTTCAAAAATCGTATATTATCACCAATATACTGAATAGGAGAGTTCAACTCATGAGCGATACCTGCTGCCAGTTGACCAACCGCCTCCAGCTTCTGAGCCTGATGCAGATCTCTTTCGAGCAGCTTTTTCTCCGTTATATCTTCATAGAGAGCTATCCCCGCATAGACAATGCCGTGTTTGTCAAAAACCGGTGAAGTCACAATCCGGAATTCCCGTTCACCCTGTACTGTTACTATATTTCGTTCGGTTTCACCGGCACTGCCTGTTCGGAAGGTGGCGAGCATCGGACAATTATTACATTGATCATCGTTTTCTGAACAATGGTCGGCGCGGTAACAGGGAATTGTTTTACCAATACCGATTTCGGGGAACCACTGATGCATTTTTCGGTTGAACTCGAGAAAGGACATTTGCCTGTCAAACATCACCACGCCGACGCTGAGATTATTCATTATGGCACTGTTTTTTTCGATCTGACCGGAAATTTTCTTTTCCAATTCAACTTTATAGGCAATCATATGGCGATCCAGCCGTAAGTGCTGCAAGGCAGTTTCCACCGTAATCAGCACCTCATTTTTGGTCACCGGTTTGATGATATAACCATATACCCCGATCTGGATTATCTCGTTGGATACTTCCGGAGAGCCATAACCGGTAATCATCACTCGTCCTGTCTCCGGATAATGTTCTTTTGCGTAGCGTATGAGCTCCACCCCCGATTCCCCCGGCATTTTGATATCGCTGAGGAGGAGATCGAAACTCTTGGTGGCAAGCATTTCCTTTGCCGATTCGGTACTGTCTGCCTCTTGGCATTCATAACCGGCCTTTGTAAGAAGTCGTATCAGGAGTCTCCGTATTGTCGCTTCGTCGTCAACAATGAGAATACTTGCGCTCTTTTCCATAGTTATTTCCTTTTCCCAGCCATCATGGGATTGACATAAAAATTCAGTTCGTTGGCATTGGACTCATCGGTATCGCTATCGGTATCGAATCCTTACTGTTTCCGGGATGTTGAACTTTCTTGGGATTTTCGCTTGGATTCTTTGCCGGTCCGCCGTAAAAGCCACGTCGGGCATGAGGTCGATTTCCCCCTTGGCCAGGCGCTCCAATCCCTCGGCCCAGGTCCCCGGCACATACTGGAGGTTCCAGCCTTCGCTCTTGGCGATGTGTTCGATGATATCGATAAAGATGCCGGCAGGCTTGCCTGCCTTGGAGGTGAAAACCTTTGGTTCGTTTTCATAGATGCCGACTTTTATTGTCCGGTCTTCGACAACATCGGCTGCGGCAGTCTGGCCGATGAAAACCACGAAAAGTAGAGAAATCATGAAGAAAAAACGGAGAGGCCGGGCTGGACACGTATTGATTGTCATGCTGAACACCTCACCATGTGGTTTTAGCGTGTCAGGATTTACGTTATGCATGAACCTTCAGACGACTTTTTATCTTCTCTTACGAATATACAACACCATGGCAGGATATGGCAAATTTGACACTAAAAGATTGTTATTTATCCAGCCCCCTTTATCCAGCGAACCTCACGCTGCGAGTACCTCACGGACCTTTGCCGCCAGGCCCCTGGCTGAAAAAGGTTTCTGGATGAAGTGCACCCCCTCCTCCAGCACGCCCTGAGTGGCGATAACGCTGGCGGTATAGCCCGACATGAACAGGCATTTGAGATCTGGAGAGATGCTGATAAGTGCGTCCGCCAGATCCCGCCCGTTCATCTCCGGCATAATCACATCGGTGATGAGCAGGTCGATTGGCGCCCTGCGCTCTTTGGCCAGAGTGACGGCCTCCATCGGACTGCCGGCGGTGACAACGACATAGCCCAAACCTACAAGCATCTTGGCCGTGAGTTTGAGAATCGAGGGTTCATCCTCCACGATAAATACCGTCTCGCCCCGGCCGCGCTGAATTACCTCCTCGCGCTGTTTTTCCGATGCGCTGCCCTGCTCGCTGTGCCGCGGCAGATAGACTCTGAAGGTCGTCCCCTTACCCGGCTCACTGTACACATTGATAAAGCCGTTATTCTGCTTGACGATGCCGTAAACGGTGGCCAACCCCAGGCCCGTGCCTTTGCCGACCTCTTTGGTGGTGAAAAATGGCTCGAAAAGATTATCAAGGATCTCCTTGTCCATGCCGCAACCGTTATCGCTGATGCCGAGCAGCACAAATTCACCGGGCGTAAAATCGGTGTGCTCCGAGCAGAAGGCTGCATCGAAGGTGGTAGTCGCTGTTTCGATGGTGATCTTGCCCACCCCGCTGATGGCATCACGGGCATTAACGCAAATATTTGCCAGAATTTGATCGATCTGAGAAGGGTCGACCTTGACCGGCCAGACCGCCACGGGCTGCCAGATCAAATTGATATCCTCACCGATAAGCCGTCTGAGCATCTTGAGCATACTCTCCACGGTCTCGTTCAAATCAAGGACCTGGGGGGCGATGGTCTGTTGGCGGGCAAAGGCCAGCAGTTGTCGAGTAATATTCGCTGAACGAACCCCGGCGCTGTGAATCTCCTGCAAATCGCCATACATTGATGAGGCAGGATCGGTTCTTTCAAGGACCATCTGGGAATACCCGAGGATGACACTCAGCATGTTGTTGAAGTCGTGGGCCACGCCTCCGGCCAGCCGACCGATCGATTCCATCTTCTGGGCCTGCTGCA
>JAUYSF010000327.1 GCA_030696435.1 Desulfoprunum sp.
AGTTAACTGGCAATTTACTGCTGAAGATGCCCGGATTAAACTGAACCGACTTTATCCAACATTAGAGATGTGACAGGACACTAGGAGTCTGTCGGATTATAGAAATTTTTTCTCAGATCAAGGCATTTTTGAAAATTAAGCGCAGCCATATAGTTGATATTGCGAGCATTGATTTTCGAAAATAACGCAGAGATGGGGAAAAAGGGCATAATCCGACAGACTCCTAGAAGCTCCTCTGCTTGACGAAGGAGCCTCCACCGATTTGAACATCCGTGCTGGCTCAAACATTTCGCGGCCACGTCCTGTCTCTTCTTGCAATTTCAATATTTTTCCAGATAATCTTTAGAGAGGGATTTATTCAGACGAGCAGCAGCCGGATAGCAGATCATCCTGTTAATCATATTAATTTTTTTGTTTTTCCGTATAGATGCTATGAAATACCTCTTGACGATTCTTTCGATAGTCTGTGTGATAACCGCCTTATCGCTCTTTATGCTCTGGCCGAAAAAGCAACCGGTCGAGCAGGATGTCGCCGTTACAATCAACGGCCACAACCTTGCAAAGGCAACAGTGGCAGACGAGGAACACAAGTCAGGTTACCACCAGGACAGCACGAAGGATCTCATGGATTCGGCTATTACCCGCGAACTCCTCCTACAAGAAGCACAACGGCAGGCCATAGATAAAGAACCGAGTTTCAGGGCCTCTCTGAAGTCTTTTTATGAGCAATCCCTGATCAAGGTTCTCCTGGATCGCCAGTACCAAAAAACGGAAGTACAAGTAACGGATGATGAAATAAACATGTTTCTCGCCTGCTTTGGCAAGCGCGTCATCTTCTCGCGTCTGTCGATTGCCGATACCTCACCCCAGAACATCACCACAAAACAAGGGCAACAGACTTCAGCGATCTTTGATGATCTGGCCGCCTCTGTCCAGGTGCTGATTGCCAACCTCAAACCAGGTGAATTCGCCGTTAAATACGATACCGGCACCGATCAATATGCTATCAGGCTTGACAGTATCGTCGATGCCTCAACAGCAACAACCGCCCTTCCGGATCGCGAGACTGTGCGACAGCTCATGACAGAACACAAGCGGGAGCAACAGATCAATATATGGTTGAATAACTTAAGGAAATCAGCATCGATAACTATTCACAACAAATAGGATCACTCATGGAAAAAAGTTACAAGAGAAGGAATTTTTTCATAAAAAAAGATTTCCAGGGCAAATTGATCCTCGGCTATTTTCTTTTTGTCATGGGCGGTTGTCTGCTTTTTATCATACTCCTGGGAATCATCTCCGCCGACACCCTCACCATATCATACAGCAATCATGACATCCAGATGGGCCAGACACCGATCATGCTGTTGAAAAATGTCATCGCCGCCAACTGGATTTTTCTTATTATCGGCGGCTCTTTGCTGATTCTCGCAGCCATGCTGATCACCCACCGAATAGCCGGCCCCCTTTTCCGGTTTGAAAAGGCCCTAGACAATATGGCTGCAGGCAACCTCAACGATGTCATCCATCTCAGAGAGCACGATGAAGGCAAGGATCTTGCTGAAAAAATCAATGTCTTCAATCTCGGCCTCTCTCAGAAATTGCGCTCAATCGCAATGGAAACCGAGAAGATCTCGGATCTACTTGGCCAGGCAACATCCCGAATGGGTCAGGCAGAACAGAGTGATGAACTCAGAGAGAGCTATCGAAAGATGGGCGAAACTACAGTCAAAATTCGTGAGGCATGCGCCTCGTTTACACTCAGGGATGAATAGATTCGTCCTCACTGTTATCGCTCTCACACTCCTGGCAGGTCTGTATTTTCCAGCGGATCTTTGCGCCCAGGGCCAGAGCCGGTATGTGACCCTGCAATGCAACAGTCGGGATTTACTTCGTGATTTCAACGACAACATTGATCTCGGACGAAAACTGGGGCATCTGATCAGGAATAACAATATCGTGACGGTCGAGGATGAAGTGCTCGCCAAGCTGGATGCCATTATGGAAAAAGCGGAGGTGGTACTCGATATGTTTCCCAAGAACCTGCATATCAGCGTGGTTCTGCTGGGAACTGCCGACGACGTGTCACAGGTATTCGCCAGAAAATACGGCAAACGTGCCCAGCATATCGCCTATTACTCTCTTTCGGAAGACACGATCTATATTTCAGTCGAGGATGCAAAACTTGAGGTCATTGCCCATGAGATCGGTCATGCCGTCGTCGATCATTACTTTACAGATCGCCCGCCGTACACCATCCATGAGCTGATGGCCCAGTTCGTTGAAAAGCACATCACAGATTGAGCATCCTGCATGTCTGGAACAATCTCTGCCGGGATTCAATAACTGTCGGCATAGCCCCGCCTTCTCAAATGACTCCTGGCCGACTCGTTATCTGGTGCGAGCATCAGAGCCCGTTCATATTCTTCCTTCGCCCGATAGATGATACCTTCGTTCTGGTAATATTCACCCAGTTGGATATGAAAAGATGGGTGGTTGGGCACGGCTTCAACTGCCTGCCGTAAAATTGCCAGGGCCTTGTCCTGCTGCCCCTGGGTATTATAAAATCCTATCAACTGCTGAAACCATTCCGGCTTGATCTGCTCTGCCTGATCAAGATATTCCAGGGCGTTTCGTGTAAAGAATTCAGCCCCTTCGGCATCGCCCATTTTTTGACGCACGGCACCGTACTGTAACCAGGCGTCAACCGAACGCGGCAGGACACTGGCAATCTCCTCCCGAGAAAAATCATAACTTTCAAGAAACGGCAATAATTTGCCCATAAGTTGCGGCCTAGCTTTCAACCGTTCTTGAACAATCCTTCCGGCCTCTTCCTTATGTCCTTTCCAGACCAGCCATTCGGCTAGATTGATGGCCAAATCATCCTTGTTCTGAGCCCTGGCATAGCCTTCCTCGATAAGAACTTTCCCTTGAGCTTCATCGGTAAGCATCAGGCCAATGCGCTGTAAGTAGGCCCCCTCCATAGGCTTTTTCCGACCGGCTTGAATATAGGAGATCAGGCTCTTCTCCTTTTCCTGTAGGAACCACTGGACTGTCGCCAGAGTAAAGGGATACATGCTTTCAAAAGGATCAAACCTGATAGCGCTCTGCAGATTTGCTTCAATTTTCCGGAGATGAACTTCTGCAAGCTGTTTGCTGATATAGATATTTTTGATTTCATTGTACTTTGTCTTGGCAATGATCACGCCTGACTGGATACTTCCTGTCACACCGAGCAGAATCAAACAGAGCAGGAACAGCCAGACATTGCATCGCACAGACAGAGGCTTGAGCAGAGTCCCCTGGGCAAAATAATTAAATCTGACATTGACAGAAGCAACAAGAAGGCCGCAGAGAAAGAAAAAATAGCAGCCAATCGCCCCGTTATGCAGGTTGAAATCGGTAATACTGTGCATCAGGATTGCCATAATACCTGATATCGCCCCAATTCCCACGAGGATGGCATACTGATCACGCCTGGCTCGTACCATCTTCCAGCCATGCCACAACACGGCCATCACAAACCAGGCTGCCAGAAAAAAACCGACAAGGCCGCCATCGGTCAGGAGTTCCAGATAATCATTGTGGGCGTGATCATAGATCAAGTTGTGAGTGAAGGCTGAATAGCGTGGGTAGATATCCTGAAATGTGCCGAAACCACAGCCGAAAAAGGGATAGTCCTTGAAAATCAGCAATGTGTCTTTCCAGAGGGTCAACCGGTCATCTCTGATATTGCCGGCCTTGTCAAAACCATGATTGAACTCAGAGATGATAATGTCCCAACCGAACCAGGATATCGCCAAAAAGACACAGCACGTGACTAGCAACAGGGCCAAACGCCCCCGCTGCAGTTTTTTGTGATTATACAGCAGGATAAAGACAATGCCTGAAAGGGTAATGGCAATTATGCCGCCACGACAGAGGCTGACAAAGACCGCCAGAACCAGCAGGACGCTGGCGAATCCGTAATAAAAATACAGGTTCGATTCAGGTCTGGCAAAAAATGACACCACCTTTTCGCGCCAGGATTCTTCTGAAGGTATCCGCGGTTTATAGAAGAGAAAGGCCCCCAGAGCGAGGGGGCAGATCATTTCAATATATCCGGCGAACTGATTCGGATTGATCCATGGCCCGAAAGGATGGGCGTTCGCAGGAACCTCTCTGAACCAGAATATCTTATCGGGAGAACTCACATCCTGGAGAATAGCAAAAAAAGCCACACCAACCGCCAGCGAAATGACGATATTGACGGTTTTCTTGAGACTTCCGGGATTGTTCAGCAATTGAATGGTGAGAATATATACGAGAGCATAGGCCGAGATCCTCAGAAACTCCTGGATGGTAGCCTTCTGATTCAGCGAAAGTGGCAGCCATTGCCCTGTATCGACAAGCCCTGCAACCGGAGAATAGGCTGCAAAAGCAGCAGGTGATAATATTTTGAGAAGAAAAGGAGGAAGGGGGACAACCTGGAGTGCCATGAACAGCAAGAGCAACAGGAGAGGATAGAGACCCGGAACTTTCAGGGCCTCCCTGCGAAAAAACCAGCTGCTGCTAAAATGCACAAGAGCAGTAACGCCAATCAGGATCTCAAGGGTAACGATGGACCAGTGCTCCACCGTGCCAAAGGCCAGCGGCGCAAAAATGAGGGCCAACAACACCATATTGAAAGGAGACATTAGCATCTGCAGAGAAAGCAGAGTGACAACAGGACAGCGAAATCGCAGCCCGGGTTCTTCCTGATTTTAGTCATCATCTTTTGCGTAATAGGTGCTGTAGCCATAGTAGTGTTTTCCGGTATCCTGCTGTTTCAGGCCATTCAGAACAAAGCCCAAAACACGGCCATTGACATCGCGGAGTTTTTTCAGTCCTCCCTCAAGCACCTCATAGGTCGTCTTGCCGGCCCGTATAACTAGCACCGTCCCCGCGACAAACTGACTGAGTGCCAGGCTGTCGGTAACACTCTGCACCGGAGGTGAATCCAACAGGACAAAATCATAGCGCTCTGCCATCGCATCAATCAGTTCTTTCATTCTTTTTGAACCCAGTAGTTCTGCGGGGTCAGGCGGAATGGGACCCGAAGGGACAAGGGAAATATCCTCATCGGGCACCTTGAAGACAATTTTTTCTGTGGTGATATTTCCGGCAAGAAACATACTGAGACCAATATCATTTGCCATACCGAGCAGGGAATGCATGCGGGGACGACGAAGATCGCAATCGATGACAAGGACACTATTGCCGCCTTGGGCCAGAACCCTGGCCAAATTGGTCGTCGTCGAAGTCTTGCCGTCCTGGGCCTCCATGCTGGTTATCAGAAGAGTCTTAGGAGGATGCTCAGCTGAAGAGAGCAGCAGCCCTGCCCGGATCAATCTGTAACACTCGGCCAGTGGAGAAAGGGGATTTTTCTTGATGAAGGATTCTATCTCCCGGTTTTCCCCCCGCACATCTTCCACCGCCCCCAACACCGTCAAGCCGAAACGCTCCTCAAGATCCTTGGGATGCCTGATAGTATTGTCGAGATATTCGATGAAAAAGGCCAGACCTATACCGCTGAAAAGACCCAGGATGAGCCCTATGAGAATATTTCTTTTTTTATTCGGTTTTGAGGGTGCGGCGGGAAAATCGGCAGGTTTGACCACCCAGACATTAACGCTCTGCGACTGTTCGGTAACCCCTTCTTTCTTGATCCCGGCCTGGAGGGTATCATACACGAGGCGGTTGCTGTCAACTTCTCGTTTCATAATTGAATACTGAACAAATTTTTCATTCAAATTCAACACCTCGACCTTGGTCGAAGACAGCAGCTCGTCCTGATTTTTCTTCTTTGATACAGCCAAATCGAGAGAATTTTTCACTGATGAGACAATCCGTTCAATTTCAAACCGCCTCTCCTCTCTCAGAATCCGCAGCTCATCATTGGCCTTTACCATGGCCGGGTGCTTTCTCCCGAATTTTTTGGACAAGTCCTGGATATTCTGATTTGATTTATAGATGCGCTCGCGGATACTTTTAAGCACCTCACTCGATGCAAATATCGGTATTGTTTCCAGTCGATCGGGGTTGTCTTTGACCTCATTAATCTGTTTCAATAGATCCTGAAGTTCTTTTTCTTCGGTCTCAGCCTTCGAAAGCTGCATTCCAACCTCTGACAATTTCTGAGGCAAGACTGTCAGTTTGTTTTCAACCGTCACGAGATCATTGTCCCGCATGTATTTCTGCAGTTCACGCTCCGACTTTTCCAGCTTATCGCGCTCCTCTGCAGCCTTGGAATTCATCCATTTTAAGGAATAATTACTGGTGCTGAGTTTGATCTCTAAAAGTTCATCTATATAGGCCTGAACGACCGCATCCGTAACCATTTTAGCTATTGCGGGATTTCTATCCTCATAGGCAATTGTTACAATTTTGGTGTTTTTTAACGGTTTAACCTGCAATCTTGCTTGAATGATACCGGCAATTATCTCTGCGTCACTTTTGGGCTGCATTGCCTCAATGAGCCCCTTCTCTTTGGCAGGGTCAGTACTTTCAGAACTGGAAAAAAATGAGGCGAACATACCTTTAACAACTGTGAACTTTTCCCTTAGTCCATTAAAAATGGAAAAGGTTTCTTTTTCATTTTTAATGAAATATTGCCTGTACGATGTCGCAAGCTTTAACTGGTCCACTACCTTTCTTGAGACATTTACACTCTGGATAATCTCAGTTTGCGTATCAAGAAATTCCGGTTCATATGAATATGATTGATATTCCAATCCACTATT
Source organism: Desulfoprunum sp. (assembly GCA_030696435.1). Classification (GTDB taxonomy): domain Bacteria; phylum Desulfobacterota; class Desulfobulbia; order Desulfobulbales; family Desulfocapsaceae; genus Desulfoprunum. The sequence goes on from JAUYSF010000327.1 coordinate 6,765, forward strand.
TGAGCGGTTTCGCTCAATCAACACCTGAGAAGAGGCTGAAAAAAAAGGGGTTGCAGTAAAAGTGGCGACAACGGTCGAGAAGAATATGATGCCAAGGACCGTGATAATCACCATCTGTCTTTTTTTGATTATCAGCAGATAATCACGCAGATGCATCTCCTCTTCTTCGCGTTCTTCGAAATTATCCCTTTGATATGAGTTCTGCATTGGAGTCATTGATGAGTTGAGTCTAGCATGTGAGGTAGGTAGTCTTAAAAGAAACTTTCCGGAACAACGACAACATCATTATTCAAGAGCGGTGTGTAGAGATCGACATCTTTAAGGACGGTTTTTTCGTTTTTAATAAGTCGTACAACATTAATTCCGGATTTTGAGGCCTTCCCGGTGAACCCCTTTGAGAGGGCGACGAGCTTTAAAACAGTTGTTCCTTCGCCGCATGGATAGGTTCCGGGCTCTTTCACCTCCCCGGTTATATAACACATCCCCGACTTGGAAATAAAAACAGAGTCGCCATCATTGATTTGCAGGTTCTGTGACAGATCCCCTCGCTCGATAAGTGCGCGCAGATCAATGACATTGATTTCCTTGCCATCTTTTGCTCCCTGGCGTTGGATTGTGGCTGTATCACCGGCATCCTTGTCCAGGCCACCCGATTTAGACAAGAGCTCGAGAAAATTCGTTGGACCGTTCAACTCGACCAACCCCGGTGTCTTGACACTGCCCAAGACAACAACTTTCTTACTCCGAAACTCTTCGACAAACACATTGACCTGCGGATTAACCAGATAGCCCTCCGACAGCATCTTCGTGAGTTTTTCGGTGATCTCATTGACAGTCAGATTATTGACATCAACCTGCCCCAGCAAAGGCATGACAATCGTACCAGTGCTCGACACTCTCACCTTTGTTGTCAGATCGCTATTGTCGTAAACGGTCACACTCAGGATATCACCAGGTCCCACCCGGTAATCCTTGCCCAAAAGTTCACCTGCAAAGAGCAAAGTCACACAGAGTACCAATAGAGCCGAGATCTTGATCTTCATAGCTTTTCCACAGTCTGCAAAAATAAACATGAAATAAAAAACCCTCTCTGCCAGTATATAACCGAGAACAGAGAGGGGCAACTTTTTACATCAATATTTGTAGTAGTTTTACTACTACAATGCAAAATTAAGATTCGCGATAAAGGTATTTGTCTGATAGTCAAACAAATCGTCGGTTGAATCCCTTTTGTCATAGGAATAGGCCACTTCCCCCATCAACCATTTCCTGAAAAGATACTGCACCGCCGGACGCAGAACAAAGCGCATATCGTCACGATCCTGTATGACGAGCTGGCGATATTCGGCATCCTCGTAGGTTAAATCAAATTTCCCTGAAATTTTATCGGTGTATTCCTGAAAATACCCCAGTTTTGCCCCAAGGACTTTCTTGTCCAGCGCTACGGCGCTATCGCTTTCTTCATTCTTTCGGTAGACGTCCAGAACAAGTTCAGCCTTTTCCTTGAACTTGTAAGTCGTCTGCAGATCTAGCGCCAGACCATCGTAATTTGAAGAACCTGCCCTCAATGTATCAAAATCTTTCTGCTGATAACCGGCCTTGAGCAACATCGACAGTTTATCCGTTGTATCCCATTTGATACCACCATAGAGATAATTCTGACTATTATCTCTCAAAGATTCAGTGTCATAGGTTACATCCATCAGGGAATACTGCACAAAGAATGAGGTTTTTTCGCTGTAAACATAATACCCGTAGAGATCGAGGGTATTATCGTCACGGTTCAGAAAAGCATTAATATCATCATCGTAGTTTAGGTAGAACATCGAGTAATCGGCCTTGAGCCGCACTTTCTCTGTTACCACATAGTCGGCAGTGGCCATGAATATGTTGGATTGAAACTCTCGAAGCTGTTCGATTGTTGAATTTCCCACCTCAAATCTATCATGCCCAACGCTGTATCGATCAAGAACCTGCAGGGAAAGCCCCCCTCGCATATTGTACCGCGCTAGGCCTTCTAGATTGCCGTCAGTAGAATTTAAATCAGAATCCTCTGAGTAGTTGAGGAAATCAACACCCCCCAAGGCGTAGACCTGATAGCGGTCTGTGCCGGAATGATCCTTCAACTGCTGCTGCAGGCCACCGGCCGATGAATTATGCGGTGTAATGGTAACAGGAATAATCTTGGTTCGTGGCAATGCCAGCCAGAAACCGGGCGATACTCTGGTCAAAAAGTTAGACTTTTTATCGACATTGAGATTGTAGATATTATCTGTCCATTCACCTGCCAAAGAAATATAAGGATGGAAATAACCTCCTTCGGTGCCGAAAAGCTTTTCCTCCTCTTCCTCAGGCAAAAGTGTCTCCTCGCCGCCCGGAGACTGTCCCATCGGTACATCGTCGACCACCGGAGTATCAGCTGCGGCAATAACTGTTAACGGGTCAATATCAATGCCATAAACAGTTGAAACGTTCAGTAAGGCAAGACAGGCTCCTGCCACAAGCATTTTGCGAAAACCTGATATATCCCTCATCCCCCCTCCATTGCTCTCGTTTCTGAGAGCATTACCCCCTACTGCTATTTATACAAAAGAACCTTGCACATTCTCAGTCTCCTGATATGCGCAAGGTTCTTTTACCCTAAAATGACAACCAGACTCTCTCAAATGCCCACAAATTTTAAAAGGTGTTAGGGCTGGCAAAGGCTCCACCTGCAGCAGGCGTTGGCGCTCCGCCGAAACTTGTTCTGCCGCCTGTTGCTACCGGAGTATAGGCCTGAGAGTCAGCCACCTGTTTTCCACATTCCTCAATAGCCTTTTTATATCCAGCTGCAACTATTATCTCGGATATATTATATTTCTGGGCCGCCCCGGTGATATCCTGACCATTTGCCCCGGCGCAGTATAAGGCCTTGACAAGATTCTGTGGATTCAGTCCTTCAAGTTGTAAGCCAGTCTCCACAATCTCAACGGGAAGGGCACCCTCTTTCATCGCATCAACAACCGCCTGATCGATGCCATCTTTGGTATATTTTTCTTTAAAATCTACTTTCCATTCGGCAAATGCAACAGTGGCAAATAACAAAACCATCAAGCATCCAAAAAACTTCTTTCTCATAATTTCCTCCTCAAGGTATCGACTCGCATCCCATGCCAAGTATACATATATTTCTTTTTCAGGAAGCGTTACAAAATAGCCTTTGCATTTCTGACAATCTCGTTACACTCCCTAAAGATTACCAGTATTAAAAAACGACGGTTAACTCTTTCAAGCAAAGTGTCCAGCTAGTTTTTTACACAACCAAGCCATACATTACATTGCAATTTATATACCAACAAGAAAAAGATGCTTAGGGCAATATTTATTCCAAAAACAACCTGCGAAAGTCTCTTGTTATAAACATTTCCAATTATTGTTCCGCATAACAGAAATGTTATGATTCATTTTTCCGGAATAAGCATTCTGATACGAACGGAAAAATGAACAAATTTCCTTTATAGCCATGCACGTTCTCTACCTAACATAGAAACCACCTTTTTTTGAAGGGGCAATCAAGACATTCGCTCGCCTGAAGCCTCCGCAAAGAGGATTACTCAATAGCCCTTTTTATATTCTACGAGGAATTTGAAGATCAATTGCTGCTGGTTCCCATCGAAGGTATGAAACCGAAATCCGTGGCAAAATTGCCCTTCATACTCATGCATCCATAAATGCTCCACCGGTAGTTCCATCAAATGCGCGCCGGACTCCTGAGGAAAAATTATTTTAATGATCATGTTTTCATACAGCCTATCAAGAGTGGCAATATTGGCCATAAGTCCATCTGTTGAAATATTCAGGGCGGTTCCCGGAAACCGTAACCCCCGCTCTCGCTCGTAGCATTCAACCTCGAGATTGACACTGTAGCGTGGTGATTTCCGAAAGAAATGGAAAAAATGGAGCCGTCGGGCAATAGACCCTAATAGCCTATTTCCTTCGATGAAATCATCCTTTTTTTCTCTGAATATCCTGCCATAACGGAAGATCCAGATTATATAAAACGAGGAAAGAATATAAATAAAGAAATATGCAATATATATAAGAAACAGACTATAATCAGGCAGTCTTTTTACA